>WQXP01000008.1 GCA_009784765.1 Oscillospiraceae bacterium
CAGCCCCTCGCTGACTGCTGCATTTCCGTCAACTACCGACCCTACGTCCATGACTAACTCGTCCTTTTCCATCATGAGCTCTAAAAAGCGTTGAGACTTGATTGCGCTGTTATTCGTAACAAACGCAGTGATTCTCTCCTGCATACGCTCGAAATAAGACAAGGTCTGAGGAATCCCGAGCAGCATACCGTTCATACGGACAGGATGAATGGTCATAGTAGCAGAAGGAACTATAAAGCTGCGTTTCGCACTCACCGCAAGCGGCACCCCAATAGAATGCCCGCCGCCAACCACAATCGACACCGTCGGTTTGCTCATTCCTGCTACCAATTCCGCAATCGCCAACCCCGCCTCCACATCGCCGCCGACGGTATTCAGGATAATCAGCAACCCCTCGATGGTATTGTCCTGCTCAATCGCCACAAGGGCAGGGATTATGTGTTCATACTTGGTTGTCTTGTTCTGGGGCGGGAGGATATAATGACCCTCGATTTGCCCGATTACGGTAAGACAATGAATATTATAAGGCGCGTTCGCCACAGCGATTACGCCGAAATCCTCCGCCTCGCGGGTGGTGTCGATTTTGTCGTCTTGCTCGTCGTTATCGTCGCCGACGGGTTCGTCGGGAAAACCGGGGTATGGCGGGTTATTGAGAACTCGTTTTTCGTGCATATCAGCCAATCTCCTTTAGCGTGCTACTTGTCAAGATTCGCTCATCGGACGGGCAAAACCCGCCCTTTGGGCTTTTCTTTTGCTTAGTATACGCCGAAAATGCTTGTAATATACAGACTCACCTGTCTCTGACAGCGAAAGACTCTTCGCAAGGTTGTAACAATTCTCCCGCAGAATTTCGCTTGGCACTGTAGCGTCCTGTTACAGCATTACCCACAGTCATTCGCGTAATCCTCCATGATTTTTCAGCACCACACGAAGCGCAAACACTGACAGAGAACTCACGAGTAATCCGCGTTGAAGCAGGTTCGCCGAGTTCGGGTGCTTTAGGAAGGGGCGGGCCTGCTGCGTGTCCGCTTGAGGCATTCGCGGAACTCGTAACCTCTCCGCCGACATTGAGCGTAATATCAACCCTTGAGCCGTCGTAGAACTCAACTACTAAGGTAAAAGTTCCTCCATGAACTCCGCGACCGCCGCTGTTAAAGAAAGTTCCGTTATGGTGCGGGTTTATGCCCGTTAAGTGCAGAACCCCACGCTCATAATCGACGTTGTATGCCGCACCGTACTCAAGATAAGGAAACCACTCGCCGTGGCTTCCGCCATAGTGAAAAGTACAAGGGTAAGAGTTTCCGCAGACGGGTGCGCTAATGCTCGCAGGGGGAGTACCCATGTAATTACTCACTCGGCGAACTCTGTTTCCGTTAAAATTGAAAGGTATTGTAATCCCGCTCGCTCTCGAACCCGTACTCGCCGTTGCCGCAGGGACATGGCTTTTGACTAAATACTGCTCCCAGTCCAAACCGCTCGAAAACTGCATAATCAGCCGTGCGAAAGTGCCGTAGTAATTGAAATCGCTTAAAATGCCGTTGATATACTCTCGCTTAATGGTAACAACACCGTTACTGTAGGTGTAATCCGTGCCGCGAGTAAGCCCCTCAATCCCAAGGAACGTATTGCCGTTCAGGGTGAGAGGAATATCAACATCGGCATTAGCTAAACCGCGAAAGTGGATTGTATCAAGCCCCGCAGAGTATGAGCTTCTTTCGTTACAGCCGAGCATAGCACCCACACGCGGAATGTTCCAGTTATAAAGCCCGTTTCGGCGGTTAATTCCTGAGCCGTTGTCCCAGAATGACAAGCTGATTCCGCGAAAATCGCGAGCCTTGAACTGCACATACTCGTAATACTTCAGTTCTTCGCCCCGTTGTGATGCGTCTTTCCCGAAAGCATGGTCATAGTGGAGCAATCCCCATTCACCGACGCTGACACCGATTCCGTTAGCAATGAAGTTAGTGTTGAGTATGTCAAAGAAATCATCAATTCCGCTTTTCTGTGTGCGAGTATCGCCTACATCAAATTGATTAAACAGCGGCTCATCGAAAATAGTTCTGCCTAAAGGATTGCTGAACACCCAATCACCGTAGAAATGCACGGTCGCGATTACGTTAGGGTCGTTATTCAAATCCTGCTGAATAAATCTGAGTGTGTGCGGGCTTTGGTGATGATTTGTCTTGTAAGTGGGAATAACAATCATTCGCGTTTCATTGCCCGCAGTAGCGCGAATAATATCATAGGCGGCTTTGTTGGTAACATCAAGGCGGCGGAGGTTTTCAGAGTTCGCGCCGTCATTCGGGTCGGGCATATTGAATTCAGGTTCGTTGTTTGTTTCGAACATTACTGTGTCGGGCATATCCTTGAACGTGTCAGCGATTTGTTTCCAGTAATCAGTAAACCGCCTGTAGTGAGGGGCGGTTGTAGTTCCGTCCCACGCAGTTCCGAATGGGTTTTCGTGGTGATTTCGCCCAAGCCAAAACCACGAGTCATGGTGGAGGTTAATCATGACATACAAATCTGCTTCTACTGCCCACTGCACGACTTCGCGGTATCGCGCCAACCACTCCGGGTTGATTATATAACGCAGTTCAGCGGCGGGAGTAGACTCGCCTCTGTCCGTTCCTCTGTGGGCAACAGTAAAAGGTATGCGAATGTGTGAAAAGCCACTCGCTTTGACTGTGTTAATCAACTCTCGCGTAACAACTGGATTGCCCCAAGCTGTTTCCCAGTCGGTAATAGTTCCTCCGAACTCCTGCGAATTAAACGCATCTAAAGAGTTACCGAGATTCCAGCCCAAGCCCATGTTGCGTGCGTATTCAAGAGAGCGCGGCAAGCCAATTTGGTCAATTCGGTTTAGCAATGTTGTGAAAAAAGCCGCATTGATATTCGCCGCAAGAAGCGCACGCGCTCCCGCAGAAAGCTCATTAAACGCGCTTTGCGCACCGCTGACTGCACTGAAATCTTTGTAAGTTACTGTAGCTGCAGTCATCGCCAATACAGCAGCGTGAGTCGCATTAAATCCCGCCGCCGCCTCCGCATCGCTGAGCGGCGCGTTAGGGTCGGCAAAAAAGTGGAAATTCACATCGCCGTGGCTGTCTACTAACACTCCGATATACTTCGCGCCGTCTGCGGAAACCGCAAACCTGTCCCCCGCACTGAAGCCGCTCCATCTGTTAGGGAGTGCTTGCGAACTGCTCAAAGTCGTGGAATTTACGGGAGTGAGTACAAATGTCCCGTTCACAATCATGTTATCTAAGCGCAAGTTACCGGGGTTGCCTCCGCGAATTTCGCCGAGTGCAACAAGCCCGCTCACAGATAATCCGCTGAAAGCCGCAGTTACTGTGTTAGCGGTTCTGCCCGCAACGAGAGGGGAGGTCGGGTTCTGCCAATCCCCTGTTGTGAGTTGAAGCGTCGCTCCGCTTAAATTAGGCGATGACGATTCAGCAGTGAAATTGAACACAATCGAGCGCAACATAGTCTGCACTGCCTGTGCCTCCGCTGTTGGAGTAGGCGCGATTTCAGGTGCGAAGACAAGCATTCCTGCAAGCATTGTCGCAAGAGTGAACGAAGAAATCAGAGCCTTTATTAGTCTTGACTTTTTCATGTTGAAAACCTAACCTTTCTGCTTTTCACTAATTGTACCACATTTTTGCGATAATGTCAAGCGAAATCATGACATATCATAAAGATGCAATCATTGTAGGTAATGTGATTACAACCCGAGCGATTGCAATAATTCACTCTATAGGGCGGAGAACCAACATGAACCGAAAACAAGAAAGTCAATAGTTTTTCGGTTGTAACTGCCGCACACCTTATCCTTTAATCCTGAACACACTTACCATATCTGCGAGAGAGCTCGCCTGTTCCTTGAGTTCTTCCGACATAGCGGCGGTTTCTTCGGCGGTGGAGGCGGTTCTTTGGGTAATGCTCGACACGGCAGTTAAGTCTTTGTTCATGAGTGCAATGTCAGAATCATTTTTGTGTGAATTTTGCTCGATTTTGCCGATAATTTGTTCAGTTTGTGCGATTCCCTCTATGATTTTCGCTAACGATTCGGCGGTAACAGCCGCTAATTCCTCGCCCTCTTCTGCCTTTTTTGTGGAAACGCTGACTAAGTCGGCGGTTTCCTTGGCGGCTAACGCGCTTTTCGCGGCGAGGTTGCGGACTTCTTCTGCGACGACTGCGAACCCTTTTCCGTGTTGCCCTGCACGCGCGGCTTCCACAGCCGCATTAAGGGCGAGAATGTTGGTTTGGAAAGCAATGTCTTCAATGGCTTTGAGGATTTTGTGAATGCCCTTGCTTGCTTCGTTAATTTCCCGAACAGCGTCGGAGAGCTTGCCCATATTCTCGTCCCCTGCTTGGGCGTCGCTCTTAACGATGTTCTCCACAGCGAGGGCCTGTGTGAGCATTTCGACGTTATCTTTGTTGCTTTGAATAATGTGTTCCATGATTTCAATGAGTTCGTTGACTGCGTTAGTTTGCTCTGCGCAGCCATTTGAAAGCATATTACTGCCGTCTGCGAGGTTCGCCGCTTCAGACTGTTGCTGTTCTGCCATAGCAGTCAATCTGCGGAACATATCGTTGAGATTGTCAATCGTGCCGTTGAGCGATATAGCCGCCATATCCCCCGGAAAGGCAAGTTCAACAGTGCCGGTTAGGTCATGGTCAGAGATGGTGTTGATACAGTTGGTGAGATACGCAAGACGCAAGCGCAAATCCTGCGCGACACGCGCCAAATCCCCCACTTCGTCGGGAATGTCGCGAATGCGCTGCGGCAATTCCTCAGAATAGTTGCCTTTCGCAATAAAGCCGAGGTTTTGTGAAACAGCGACAATCGGTTTGCTAATCGAACGCCCCAAAGCCAAGCTGAGGAAAAACACAACAATAGAAACAGCAGGGAAGAGCATTAAAAATCTAAGGAGTGATGACACATTCTCAGCATTATACTCGTTGAAAGGTACGAGTATAAACAGCTCATAGCCGTTGAACAAACAGCCTTCAATCCCCACGTAATCTACTCCGCGAAGACGCACACGGAAAACATCACCGTCTTTAACTGCGTCTGCCGCGGCAACAAGTTGTGCTTTTTCGGAAGACGACAGCTCTGATATGAAATCATTGGTGTTAAAAAAGTCTTCTTGGTTTCGCAAGAGGGCAAACCCGGAGTCATAGATTTGATATTCGCCCACCAAATCTTTGATTACGCCGACAGATACGTCAATCCCTGCAACGCCGACTGCTTCCCCGCGAATAATCACAGGCTCTCCGAAAGAAATATAAGTACCGCCGCTTTCGTCGCTGACGTAAGGGACAGACCAGTAGGATTCCCGCGAATTATATGCACCCAAGAACCACTCCATGCAAACGCCGCTGTTCGGGTCATAATCCGCGAACTCATAGGGTTCTGCTATTTCATAACCTCCATACCCGTCGCTGACTACAAACACTTCGCCTATGAACTCTGTGCCGGACATTTGGTAATGAACCGAAAAATACGCGCCGTCAATATAATCTGAACGGACAACAGAGTTTATTACAAACTGCTCCATGAGCGGTCGGAACTCTTCCTCGAAATAAGTTTCGCCCCTTGCTCTGAAAGCGGCAGGCTCAAAATTAGCCTCGGCGAAGTTTCGCAAACTCAGCGCAATAAAACTCGACTCGGTGAAAGGGCGGTCATAATGCGCAATTTTCGTCGCAAGTTCGACTCGTAATTGCTCCTGCGCCCATTGGTCTAATCGCGCTGACATTCGCACCTGAAATATGCTCGTAACAGTTCCCGCAACTCCGATTACCGTCGCTACTACGATTACCGTCAATTTCCATGATAATTTCTTGAATTTCATATGCTTACCTTACCCCGCTTTCCTGTTCTGCTGACAAACCCCTCCGTAGGGAGGGGAATTGTATTTAATTAAATTGTCCGTGATTTCGGTTTTCACCTTGCTCCGCGATTTGGCAAGTTTTTTGAATGAGCTCGCCGAAGCCGTACATGAACCACGACCAAATCCACGATGCTAAAATTCCGCCGATTAAGTAAACAAAACTCAAGCCGATTGTTCCGAAACCTGCCGCAATCTGTGCGTCTGAGTTCCACGAATCGCCTGCAGTAACAATCATGAAGAAGCCGCCGATTCCGGTAATCCCGCCGCCAAGAACTGAAGCAACCACACCGAGTGCGGCAATGATTTTCGCCAAAAGTTTGATTTTTCCGCCGATATTCGAATAGAAAATGTCTACTTTTTGTTTCATGACTTCTCTCCTAAAATTTACTCTGCTGCACCGAGCCTGTTCAAGGCACGTTTGAGCTTAAACTCTGCGATTGCGTGCTGAACATCGGACAACTCCGCGTCGCGAATGCGTTCCTCAGCCCGCTCCTTCGCCGCCTGAGCCCGCTCAACGTCGATTTCGTCGCACCACTCACAGCTTTGAACAAGAATGACAGTATCACCGTTGTCTTTGACTTGGACAGTCCCTGTAGAAATAGCGGCTTTGCGGAATTTCTTGTCTTCAGTCATGACACGCATAATCCCGATGGGCAGAGCCGCGATATAAGGCTCATGCCGCGCAAGGATTCCCTTGTCGCCGACTGTGGTTCGCACAATGAGATTAGGCGTTTCACCATCATAGAAAACACCTGCGGGTGTGATTATTTCCAGATTAAATGGAGTTGTCATAACGTAACACCCCTCCTATAGTTTTCGTCCCTGTGCCGACTGTGTGCCTGATTGCACGTCGAAGGGCGTGAGGCGGGTCACCCGCCGCTGTTACGCGCGTTAGCTTTCTCTACCACTTCGTCAATGCCCCCTGCGAACAGGAACGCCGACTCCGGGATTGCGTCGTGTTTGCCTTCGATGATTTCCTTAAATCCGCGAATGGTATCTTTCAGCGGAACATACTTGCCTTCCATCCCCGTGAACGCCTCTGCCACGGAGAACGGCTGCGACAAGAAACGCTGAACTTTTCTCGCACGTGCGACAAGGATTTTGTCGTTATCGTCTAACTCGTCCATTCCGAGGATTGCGATAATGTCTTGAAGCTCATTATATCTTTGCAAAATTGACTGAACTGCACGCGCTGTTTCATAATGCTCATGCCCGACGATTTTCGGCGTAAGAATACGCGAAGTTGAATCGAGTGGGTCAACAGAGGGGTAAATCCCCATTGAAGCAATCGCACGTGAAAGCACCGTAGTCGCGTCCAAATGTGCGAAAGTCGTCGCGGGGGCAGGGTCAGTAAGGTCGTCCGCAGGAACGTATACCGCCTGAACAGAGGTAATCGAGCCTTTGTTTGTAGATGTAATCCGCTCTTGCAACGCACCCATTTCCGTCGCGAGTGTCGGCTGATAACCAACCGCAGACGGCATTCTTCCGAGAAGCGCAGAAACTTCTGAGCCTGCTTGAGTAAATCTGAAGATATTGTCCACGAACAGCAGAACGTCTTGCCCTTCCACGTCGCGGAAGTACTCTGCCATTGTAAGCCCCGAGAGAGCCACGCGCATTCTCGCACCCGGCGGCTCGTTCATCTGCCCGTACACGAGTGTGGTTTTGTCAATAACCCCCGACTCTTTCATCTCTTGATACAGGTCGTTACCTTCACGAGTACGCTCACCGACTCCGGTGAATACCGAAAGCCCGCCGTGCTGTTTCGCAATGTTGTTGATGAGTTCCATAATCAGAACTGTTTTACCAACGCCCGCACCGCCGAACAATCCGATTTTTCCGCCTTTAAGATACGGCGCAATCAAGTCAACGACTTTGATTCCCGTTTCGAGAACTTCCGTTGCCGCCGCTTGCTCTTCATACTTCGGCGCAGGGCGGTGAATTGGCCAATGCTCTTTCGCAGCGGGAGCAGGTTTGTTGTCAACAGGTTGACCGAGCAGGTTGAAAATCCGCCCAAGCGTAGTTTCACCTACGGGAACGGTAATCGCCTTGCCGGTATCAACAGCAGGAGTTCCGCGTACAAGCCCGTCCGTTCCGCCCATAGCAATACAGCGGACTATATCGTCCCCGATATGCTGAGCGACTTCAACGACAAGCTTCACACCGTTATTGTCGATTTCGATTGCGTTCAAAAGCTCGGGGAGTTTCCCCGCCTCAAAGCGAATGTCAAGCACCGCTCCGATGATTTGTACGATAGTACCTGTGTTCATGAGCATTAGTCCCCTTTTATAAAACTTTTCTGATATACTGATATTCTTCTACAGTGCATTTGCGCCGCCGACAATCTCGTTGATTTCGTTGGTAATCTTCTCTTGACGCGCGCGGTTGTACAACAGCGACAGCCTGTCAATCATCTCTTCGGCGTTCTCAGACGCGCTTTCCATAGCAGTCTGTCTTGCGCTGAGTTCCGACGTGTAAGACTCGGTAATCGCACTTTGAATCAACCCGGCAATGAAATTAGGCACAATGCGGTGAAAAACTGCGTCAGGTGACGGGTCATAAGTGGGCGGGAGCTTGCTTTTGGCTTCCTGCTCCTGCTTTCCCGCGTCCCCCGGCTCATTCTCGTCTTTATACTCTTCGGGAAGCACAAGAGGAAGAAGCTGCATAACCTTAGTCTCCTGCACCATCGACGATACGAACTTGGTGTAGAACATTTTCACTTCGTCCACTTCTCCGTTGACGAACTGTTCAATCGCCGCACGGGCAATCCCCGAACAATGCCCGGACTTGATGTTTTCGGCGATATTGCTGCGTCCGCCGACTAAGTTGAAATCGCGCTTCTCGAAATAATCTACCGCTTTTTTGCCAATCGCGAAAATCTTAGGCGACCACGGTTTAGCTCCGTGAATCTCACCGACTTTCTTAAACACGTTAGAGTTATACCCCCCCGCGAGCCCCTTGTCCCCCGCGATTACGATGTACAAACTGTTCTTGACTTCTCCGCGGTGCTTGGCATACTCAGTTTCGACAGAGTGGGAGCGATAAATCTCGTGGAGCATCTTTTCTTGCGCCTCGAAAAAAGGTCGGGTTTCCTTCTCCTTCTTCTTAGCCTTGCGAAGCTTCGACGACGCAACAAGTTCCATTGCCTTGGTGATTTGCTTGGTAGAACCAACGCTTTTTATTCGGCGCTTGATTGTCTTCATGTTACCTGCAGCCATAATTTCGCTCCTGTCGTCAGTTATTTTAATTCGGCAAGTTTACTAACTTACCCTTTAATCAGCCCTGTCACAAAACCTTCGGTGAATTTCTTCAGCCCGTCTTTCATGCTCACTTCAATTTCGCGAGTCAGAGTCTGCTCAGTTTTGAGAGCCTTCGCAATATCCGCACCCGAGCCGTCAAGCCATCTGAAGAGTTCCTGCTCATAGTCTTTTACTTTCGCAAGAGGCACATCAATGAGGTAGTTATTGATTACCGCATAGATAATCACGATTTGCTTCTCTACTGCAAGAGGCGACGCTTGATTCTGCTTAAGAACCTCTACAATCCGCTCGCCCTTAGCTAATCGCGCTTTAGTGTCTTTATCCAAGTCTGAGCCGAACTGCGCGAAAGCTTGCAACTCACGATACTGAGAATACTCAAGTTTGAGTGTCCCCGATACCTTTTTCATAGCCTTGATTTGCGCGTCGCCTCCAACCCTTGATACCGAAACGCCCGGATTTACCGCAGGACGAATCCCCGAGTTAAACAGCTCTGTTTCAAGGAAAATCTGCCCGTCGGTAATCGAAATTACGTTGGTGGGAATATACGCCGACACGTCCCCCGCTTGGGTTTCGATAATCGGGAGTGCAGTCAGCGAACCGCCGCCGTACTCATCATTGAGGTTGGCAGAACGCTCAAGCAAACGAGAGTGCAAATAGAATACGTCGCCCGGGTAAGCCTCACGCCCCGGCGGACGTTTCAGAAGCAGCGAAAGGGCCCGGTAAGCAACCGCGTGTTTAGAGAGGTCATCATAGATAATCAGAACATCTTTGCCCTGCTCCATGAAATACTCACCCATAGCGCAACCCGCATAAGGCGCAATGTATTGCAGAGGAGCAAGCTCCGACGCGGCAGCGGCAACTACAATCGTGTAATCCATTGCCCCCGATAAAGTAAGCTGGTCTACAACTGTCGCTACAGTGGAGTTCTTCTGCCCGATTGCAACATATATGCAAATGACATTATGCCCCTTTTGGTTGATAATCGTATCAAGGGCAATTGTCGTTTTCCCTGTTTGACGGTCGCCGATAATCAGCTCGCGCTGTCCGCGTCCGACGGGAATCATGGAGTCAATCGCTTTAATCCCTGTTTGCAGCGGCACTTGGACTTTTTCGCGGGTAATAATCCCCGACGCAATCCGCTCAACGGGGCGTGTTTCCTTAGTCAAAATCGCGCCTTTGCCGTCAATCCCTTGTCCGAGAGAGTTGACAACCCGCCCGAGAAGCTCATCTCCTACGGGTACAGACACGATGCTGCCCGTGCGTTTAACGCTCGAGCCTTCTTTAATCTCACTGTCCGAGCCGAGCATAACCGCTCCGACAAAATCTTGCTCAAGATTGAGTGCCATGCAACGCACGCCGTTATCAAACTCAAGCAATTCGCCGAGCATACACTGCTCCAACCCGTGGATTCGCACAATACCATCGCCCACGGTGACTACTGTTCCCGTGTCGGTGAGTTTCACCTTGGAGTCAAAATTCTTGATTTGCTCCTTAAGTATCGCCGTTATTTCATCAGGACGTAATTCCATTGCCTTATTCTCCTTAATATAATGTTGTCAAGATTCGCCCTACGGACGGGCTAAGCCCGCCCTTTGGGCTTATCCCTTCTTTTACTTTAGGATTATTCCGCTAATATCTTAGTCAACTCAAGGGGACTGACCGACTTTCCTGCCATGTCGCGAACCCGCATAATGTCGCCCGAAACCTCATCTATGAGCATAACCGCGCCTTTGTTGTCTTTGCCGAACTCAAGCTTCAAATCAATGAGTTCAAGCCCTTTACCGGCGCATTCATATCGAATCACGCCCGAAATATCCATCATCAGCCGCACAAGAGTGAAGTATTCCTCTTCAGTCAAAATCCCGAGTGCCACTGCGATTTCCTTTGTGATTGGCGGGTCCCCCCGCTCATCATCTTTGATTGTAATTTCCACAATCGGCGTTTCGAGTATCGCACCGTCTGCGATATAATCGCCGAATCGCCGCACAAAACTCCCTGCCGCTTTATAGCGGAGAACAATCTCGATGCCTCTTCCTGCTTTTCCGAACATGGCAGCGGGTTTAACTGTCATCTGCGCTTTCGACAAATCAGAACTTACATAGTGGGTGCAGTGTCCTGCGGCGTTGATTTTCTCGAACAGATACGCCGAAAGTTTCAGCCCCGCCGCTCCTTTTCCTGCAATCGTCAACCCCACTTGATTTTCGCCGGGGTCGAAAACCCCGTCTTTCCCGCAAGCATCGTCTTTGAACTGCAGAACATAGTTGCCGTCGCCCGAGTCGAATATAGTCTTGGTTTTTCCGTCATAAATCTGTTTCATTACGAACCTCCAGAATCCGATTATGCCACAGTATCAGCCATGTTTTTCGCAAGTTCGTTGAGCCGAGTTTTAATACTGCCGTCGTAGCGTGTATTCCCATACTTGACTGAAATGCCGCCAATCAGCGATTTATCAATTTCTTCGACTGCCACAATGTTTTCTACAGGAGTGCCGATAATCGCCGACATTTTTGCAACGATTTTCGCCCGCTGTTCCATCGAAACAGGCATAGCAGAAGCAATGACAATTTCAGCCAACCCGAACTTTTCGTTATAGAGCCGCTGAAACTCCCGCTGAATGCGCGGAAAATAATTGACGCGCTTCTTGACTGCGAGAAGCCGCAGAAAGTTACGAACATAGTCATTGACTTTGCCGTCAAACGCCGCGTTAATAATCGCGAGCTTTTCGTCGTCTGTAATTGTCGGCGTGTTCATGAGTTTGAATAAGTCCGGAGTCCCGTCAAAACACTTACTGACAACTTTAAGCTGCTCTGCGACTAAGTCAAACAGAACTCGCTGTGCGTTTTCTTCCTCGAGCAGTACGAACATTGCGTCCGCATAGGTTTTTTCTACAGAAGCCATATTTGTTCCTCTTTCATCAAGCTTCGGGTCGCGAAGCCGCCCCTGCAGCTCTTATTTTGCTTACGCCCCTGCTTTAGCCAAGAAGCTGTCAATCAGAGCCGCGTTGTCTTGCTCGCTGATTTCTTTCTCGACTACAGCACTCGCCGCCATAACAACAAGCCCGGAGATTTCGTTCTTGATTTCGTTCATGGCACGCTTACGCTCACGCTCGATTTCCGTCTGCGCTTTGCTTCGAATTTGCACCGCCGATTCTTTCGCCGCTGATTCAAGCTCATCTGCGATTTCCCGCCCGCGAGCAGTCGCCGCTGATAAAATTCGCTCCGATTCGGTCTTGGAGTTAGCAATCAGCTCATTGTACTTCTTCTCAAGAGCCTCTGCCTTCCCCTTCGTGAGAGCCGCCTCATCAAAATCCGCTTTAATCGCGTCTTTGCGTTGCTCAAGAATGTCGTTGACTTTCTTGTGCAAGAAAAAGCGATACAGAACAACAAGAACTCCCGTGTTGATAATCGTGATTAGAAACGTAAGCGGCGTGATGTTGAAAATCGGCAAAACCGGCAGAGTATCCGCTAATAAAATCATGTTTCCCATGTTTACGTTACCTTTCCTTATACTAATAAGAAAGCTAAAATTGCCGTTTAATCTTACTTAGCCAAGTCTGCGAATGCGTTTGCAAAGGGGTTTACGAACATACACAGAAGCGCGAATACGAAAGCATAAACCGTACCCGTTTCCGCAATAACGTCGCCGAGGAGCATTGTGCGTGTGATTACGCCGCTTGCTTCCGGTTGACGCGCAATCGCCTCTACCGCTTTACCGCCGATGTAACCTTCCCCGATACCGGGGCCCGCACCTGCAATCAGTGCAATTCCTGAGCCGAGTGCCTCCATACCGAGGACAAATCCCAATCCCTCATTAAAAGCTGCTTGAACTTCGTTCATAGTGAAATACCTCCAAAGATTTTTTGAGTTTGTTTTATTACACACCTACCACAGGTGTCGGTTACAATAAGTTAAGCCTTTTTTACTGCCTTGGGCTCGATTTCCGCCATAGCGACATATACCATAGTCAGTGATGCAAATACGAAGGCTTGCAATCCCCCTAAGAACAAGTCAAAATACAGAGCCAACGGCACAGGAATCAGCAGCGGAATTTTGATGAACACCTCAAGTGCCCAGAACACTAACCCGCCGATTACAACCCCGGCGAGTATGTTCCCGTAATGACGGAAAGACTGTGACACAGGGTTCGAAATTTCGCTGATAACAGTCAGAGGGGTCGGTTTCATATAGCTGGACAATCCGCGCTTGAGCCCGCCTGTCTTGAAGCGATTAACCTGCACGAGCATAAACGTAAGTATACCCCAGCCGCCTATTACCGAAATGTCGGCAGTCGGCGGGAAAAAGCCCAAGAAAGACGTATAGCTCAAAGCCAAGGAATACATGAACAACGCACCTATGTACGGCCCGTAGCGGAAGTATTTCGGACCCATAGACTCTTTCACCATGCCGTCGAACATTCCGACAATCATCTCCGCGAGTGCTTGGCGTTTCGTTTCAGGCTTGAGCTTGAGATTACGCCCCAGTGCAAAGAAAAGCACACCGAGAACGGCAATAACAAACCACTGCACGACAACCGACGCAGTAAGCTGCTGTGTCATGCCGAACAACTCGAATGAATACAAGACTTGAGGACCCTCAATCGAAAGAGTGGGGCCGTCGCTAAGTAATATTAGGTTTTTGCTGAGAAGCTCCATAAAATCACACCTCTTATCATACCTCTTTGCGTAATATTGCCTTGAGCGTATAATGGATTTTCGGGTAGAACAACGGGGCAACCACTGTAAAAGGATTGATTACATCAAGCCTTATCAGCAGCCCGAAAAGGGCGAACGCGCCGAAATAGCGAACAAAGAACATAACCGAAGAGAAAACCTGTGCATATCGCCTGTCCTTGCGGCGAATAATCCGCGCAGACTTATAGCCAAGAAAAATAAAGTTCCCGATTGTTGCGACATTCCCGAGGGCAAGCCCTGTCGCTAACTGCCACTGCCAATCCCCCGTAACCGCACACAATACCACGCATATAATAATCACAACTGCGTTGCACAGCGCAAGAGTCAAAACCATGCCTTTGAGTTCAACTAACATGAGTTCCACGGCTTCATCACGAGGTTTCTTAATAGTCATAATCCTTCTTATCCTGTGGGGGAGGGGTTTTCTGTAAATCTTCATACACAGCGAAGAGTTGCCTGACATAACTCCGCAAGCCAAGCCCTGCGAATATCAGCCCGAGTGCAACGAAGACGAGTATAATCCGTGTATCCCAATCATAGCGGCGAATGAGCCAGCCGCCGCCTCCGATGAAAACAAGCAGAGGAGTCATAATAGCCCAGACAAAATGCCCCACGACTGCCCACGCTTTAATCCATGAGTTTTTCAAGCCGCCACCCGCTCTCGGTTTTAAGCATTTTTATTTCCCCTGAGTTTCCGCCGCCGGTTTCAATGTTTTCCTCAAGCAAAACTAATATCTCGCTCACAAAAGTCAAACTGAAATCCGTCGCGTGCGTCCGTTGAGCGACCGGTTCGAAACCTGCTCTGACTCCGACTCCGCCGCCGCGTTCTTTATAAATGCTGTCCGCAATCAGAACATCAGCGACTGCTTCAACGTAAGTCTCGCGAACAAGGGCGAAAATCTCATCAACTGATTTGTACGGGAACGCCGCACTTCCGAGAACTTCATCGCGGAGGGTGAAATACCCGTCTGCCGAAAGCGCGCCATAAGGCTCACGCCGGAAATGCGAAAGCTCTGCGAAGTCAAACTCAATCGTGTTGAAAACCCGAAAAACCTCTGCGTTGTTCCGAATGAGCTTAGTTGCCGCCGCTTCAACCTCTGCGCGAAAATTGGCAGTGGGTTGAAAGACTTCATGTTCGCCTTCGGTGTTTCTGTCGCAAGAAACTAACACAGCCGCAGTGATAATTACAGCAAACACGGCTAAGAATGCGAGTGTAGTGGTTTTAATTCTGTTATTCATAAAAGCATTTTCCGCCTAATTTCTACAATACTCTTATTATTATACACATTAAATTAAAAAAAATCAAGCCTTTTTGAAAAATTTTTTTGTATTTTTTTGAAAACACAGCCAAAACTCTATTAAAACTACATTTTAACAGGGGGTGCATTGTCATAAATCAATATAAATTAAAGCCCGTTTCGTCGCTGCACAAGCGGATTAAACAGATGCGTCGCGCGTTGAAAACCAATGACAGCGTAAAAGAACGGCGGCTTCTCGAAAAAGAACTCGGCGTCCTTGCGAAATCTCACAAGGGTTTTCGCGTTCATGTAAACGCGAAAGGCGTTCCGCTTCTCGGTGCGGCGATTGCCGCTCTGCCCGAAATCACCGACGAAAGCGTATGCGTGTGCATATCCGAACTGGCAGAGGCGGTTTCCCTCACCTCAATGGATATTGACTCGTTCTGCGCTTCAGCCAAATTCGCAGCGATTGATTTTGCTTTCCGAACAAACGAACCCTCTGTGTTCGATGATTGTTACGGTAAGCTCGGCGCGTTGGCTCTGCTTGACATTGAGCGGATTCGCAGTGAATTCAACCCTCTTGACCGCGTCTTTGAATCAGACGCTCTCTACCCGCGCCTGACTCACGAGAGCCGCGCACTCTACCGCAAGATGACAGCGGAGCTTGCGGCATTTATGAACCTTTCAGAAACAGAGCTTTCTCAAGACTATGTGCGAACAGCTCGCAAAGCTTCTGAAAAGAGCGACTCGTCTGTAACAATCGGGGAGGTAATAGGAGCGGATTATCGCCACGCTTTCCCGAACATGAACCCTGCGCGTTATATCGCGATGTTGTTCGCGGGGGCGGCAATGCTCGCACTGATTGCAGGGATTCTGTCGGGGAATCTCTGGCTTGCTTTGCTTGTGTTTCTTCCCGCTTTCGCTTGTGTGAAGCCCATTGCAGATTTAAGCGTGAGTAAAACCTCTCGCATTAAAATCCCCCTGCCCCAGATTGAGCTCCGGGGGGAAATCCCTGCCTCTGCGAAAACCCTGTGCGTGATTTCGACTTTGCTGACCTCTCCTAGAGACACTGACTTGATTACAGCAAAGCTTGATATGGCGCGGCTGAAAAACACAAGTGGCAACTTGCGATTCGCCGTCCTGTGCGACCTCAAGGCGAATAAGTATAACAGCGTTTCACCCGACGATGACGCGCTGATTGAAGCAGTCCGCCAAAAATTCGCAGGCTCGGGTTACGTCGCGCTAATCCGCAAACGCGAATATTCATCGACATCTCGCTGTTACCAAGGGCGAGAGCGTAAGCGCGGAGCAATCGAGGCACTGCTGAAGTATCTGCGCCGCGAATCTTACCCCGAGGCGGGAACGGCGTTCAAAGCAATCATCGGAGACAAAACTGCTCTCGAGAACATCAAATACGTCTGCGCCCTTGACTATGATACAGTTCCCCTCATGGACAGTATCGCAGAGCTTGTGGGAATCGCCGAATATCCCACCCATTCACGCACGGGAATAATCGCGCCGCGCATGACGACGTCTCTGACAAGCTCACTCAAGACTGCGTTTTCCCGCGCAATGGTCGGAAACGGCGGCTGTGCGGGGGCATCAAGCTATGACAGTTTCGCGGGGGAGTTTTATCAAGATTGTTTCGGAGAAGGCATCTTTGCGGGCAAGGGTCTGATTAACGTCAACGTCTTTCTTGAGCGTTGCCTCAACCAATTTGAAGA
>WQXP01000009.1 GCA_009784765.1 Oscillospiraceae bacterium
ATAAACAAATCAATCCCGAACGACGGTGCCATATAAACGAGAGACATATAAAACCCGTCGGGGCGTTTTCTGTCGTCAGACAATCCGCGAAACAGCATTCCTACTTGCTTCATGTTGAATCTCCTTGTTTCGCCTGCTCTGATTTTACTCTTATTCTTTCGTCGATATAATGATAACACTTCATCATAGCAATGGCAAGGTTGTTGACTCTGCCTAAAGCACTCGGCATTCCTGCACCGGGGAAAGAGTTTGTTTCATACATTTTCATGGAACAGCCTTTGTCGGATATTTCGAAGCCTATATCAATCCCCGTGTCGAATATAGGGAAAGAAAGTTGCTTTTGAATATAAAGAGGCAGTTTGTTTCCAATCACCTTGAGTTCTTCCAGAATGCTTTCCGCCTGTTCAGGAAAATGTTCGCCGAAAAAGAACTCCGGCGGCAGAACCGCTCCGCCCAAATGCCGATTAGCAGCGACTCTTCCCGCGCCGCCCAACCGCGCAAAGATTTCATGCTCGTGGCGGTTTCGCGCAGTGCGGATTGTGTGGATTCGCACATCGAAAGGACGCCCGTCAAGGCGTGATTTAATTCGCGGCTGTGCGATAAAGCGTTCAAGGGTGAACAAACTGCCTTCAACATAGTCATCGAATTTTGCTTTGCTGCCGAACTCAATACCGTTGATTGTATACTCATTCTTTATGCGCCGAAGCCCATAGACACTTCTGCCTTGTTTCCCTGCCTGAGGTTTAAGAACTATTTCATCACCGAACTCATCGAAGCTTTCATGAATCACGCTGAGTTCGTTTGCTTTTCGCGTAGGGATTGCAAGGTGCATAAACTCCGGGCTTTTCATGAGAAGGTTATACTGCTTGAGCTTGTCAAACCCGAAGCTGCGCCTTATTATAAAAGCATATTCAGACATAGCCTCCCTCCCGCCCAACTTCTGCACGGTGTTAGGAGAGTTGTCGATAATCGGAGGAATCGGCACGATGCGCCTTTCGTAACTTCCTTTGTTCAGAAAAAGCCCGTTGACTGTCTTTGCTTTCAAATCAAAGTCTTCAGCTTTGCAGATGCAAAACTCAACATCAAAAGCAGGGGCTATATGAATCAATGCCTCATAGTAGGGTGTGCGGGCGCCTTTTACTCTTCTGCCGGGCAAATCTTGATTAACGACTTTGCAAACTTTTATCATCGGTTTCTCCTTCTTGATTAGTATGTAAAAGGGCGAGTTTCACCTCGCCCTTTTCGCTCTTGTTATACAAGCTCAGCAAAGTATTTAATCGTGCGAACCATGTTGCTGGTGTATGAGTTCTCGTTATCGTACCAAGAAACAGCTTGAACTTGATACAGCCCGTCGCCCATATCCGTGCAGAGTGTTTGAGTCGCGTCAAAGAGAGAACCGAACTCACAGCCGATAACATCCGCCGAAACAAGCTCATCTTCGGTATAGCCGAAAGAGTCATTCGCTGCCGCTTTCATAGCCCCGTTAATCGCCGCTACAGAAACGCCCGCGCCTTTAACAACAGCAGTGAGAATAGTAGCAGAGCCGGTGATTACAGGAACGCGCTGAGCCGCACCAATCAGCTTGCCGTTGAGTTCCGGAACAACAAGCCCGATTGCTTTCGCCGCCCCTGTGGAGTTAGGAACGATGTTCGCCGCCGCCGCCCTTGCGCGCCTCAGGTCGCCTTTCGGGTGAGGGCCGTCAAGAGTCATCTGGTCGCCTGTGTAAGCATGAATAGTACACATAATTCCCGACTGAATGGGGGCAAGGTCGTTGAGGGCTTTCGCCATGGGTGCAAGACAGTTAGTCGTGCAAGAAGCCGCCGAGATAATCGTGTCGCTCGCTTTGAGTACGCCTTCATTTACGCCGAAAACGACTGTCGGCAAATCGTCCCCTGCAGGAGCCGAGATGATGACTTTTTTCGCGCCTGCGTCAATGTGCGCCTGAGAAGCTTTCTTAGACACATAGAATCCCGTGCATTCGAGAACCATGTCAACATCTAAGCTTTTCCACGGCAAATCAGCCGCGTTGCGTTCTGCGTAAATTTTGATGGTTTTTCCGTCAACAGTGATAGAGTCATCTCCTGCTTTTACATCATGTCCTTTGTACGGGCCTTGAGCGGTGTCATACTTGAGAAGGTGTGCGAGCATTTTCGGGTTGGTGAGGTCGTTGATTGCAACGATGTCATACCCCGACACCCCGAACATCTGCCTGAATGCGAGCCTTCCGATTCGTCCGAATCCGTTGATTGCTACTTTTACTGCCATGATTGTTTTCCTCCCATTTCAAGGTATTATTTATTTTACCTTAATTTTATCATAAAAATGCGCAATTGTCAACATTTTTTTGTAAAAATGTTGACAATATATTATTTGTTTCAGTAATGCCCTGTATCACTTCTCGAATCTGTCCCGCCGCCCGCGCTTTTGACGCGCCTTGTCGGCATAGTCGGCAGGTTTTCGGCGATAGCACTCCGTCGCCGAATATTCGTGATAAGCATTCGCCATGTGATTTACCTGCGCAAGGCGCGTTTCTGCGTTCCCGGAGCTGATTTCGCGCCTCCCCGCGACAGCAGTGAGTGATACAGTTCGAATAGTATCGACTTCCTGCTTGGTTCTTGCACTGCGCATTTGCTTCTCCATGAACTCCCGTTGACGCAAAATGCGCGTGGCTTCGCCGTAAGCGTCCGGCGCGTGTTTGCGAAGAAATCCCATTTCGCCGCTTGTGAGACGCTTCCCTGAGCGGAATGTGTTGATAATCGCCGCGAGCCTCATGCGGTTGCCGTGCTGAGTCAGCCCCTCGAACTCCTTCACGAACTGTGTGGTGTTCTTGGGCGAGCGGTTATGCGGATTTTGCGAACTGAACGGATTTGAAAAAAATGCACCCGCACCTTTGTTCTTGCCGTAAATTAACATGGAAATCACCTCCAAACTGTGTTTATGTATATTATCGACAGCAATCGGTGAAACTTTAGTAGTAAAGAAGAGAACGGAGGATTTTGACTATGCTAAAAAAACTAATCGCAGCTTTATTCGCTGCAATCATGATAATCACATCTGCAAGCGCAGATACAGTAGAACTTCCTGTGTTTATGTATCATTTCATAACTAAAGACGCATACAGGCACGGCGAACTTCACATAAGCCCCGCCGAGTTCGAGAAAGACTTAGCGTATCTGGCAGACAACGGCTACAACACTGTCGATATTACAGACTTGCTTGATTTCGTCTACAGCGGAGTGCCCCTCCCGCCTAACCCCGTAATGCTGACTTTTGATGACGGCTACTACAACAACTATCTTCACGCATACCCGCTGTTGCAGAAGTACGGCGCGAAAGCGGTGATTTTCATAATCGGCAAGCATACAAACATCTGGAGTGTGAACTTCTACCCTGACGAATCCCACGGACACATGACCTGGGAGCAAATCCGCGAAATGCTTGACTCAGGGTTAGTCGAATTCGGCGGACACAGCTATAATCTGCACGTAGCGCAGAACCGCTCATCTAACGGGCGGCAGGGCGTGGCGCGTCTGCCTTATGAGAACATCGACTCATACCGCGAGCTATTCGGGAATGATACCCGCCTCTTCAACGAGCATTTCCGCGACGAAACAGGCGCAAATCCCGTGAGTTTCGCATTTCCTTTCCACGAAGCCTGTGAGGACGCAACAGATATTCTCACAGAACACGGCTACCGCGTATTCTTCACCCATCGCGGAAAAAACGCACGAAACACAATCGCAGTCGGCGACGCGGAAAGCTTGCTGGACCTGTATCGCCTCAATCGCTCAATGCAGCGCAGCGTGAAAGAAATGTTGACAGTTGACGGCAGTTGAGAGCAGTGCCGCTCTCATATTACCCGTTCCAATACTTTCTGTCCAACGTGCGGTAGCTGATTGCCATAGCAATGTGTTTTTTCGCAATCAGCTCAGCGTCGTCTAAATCAGCGGCAGTCCTCGCGACTTTGAGGATGCGGTCATATGCCCGCGCCGACATTCCGAGCTTATCGAACACGTTGCGGATTAAATCCCGCGCCGCGTCGTCCATAACGCAGACCTCCGCCATCATAGCAGGGGGAAGCTCCGAGTTTGCTTTAACACTCGTGCCGCTGTAGCGTTTCCCTTGCACTGCGCGAGCATGGAGGACTTTTTCGCGCATCTGCGCCGAAGTTTCGCCGCCGCTCTGCTTTGCGCTTTCGCTGATTTCCTCATAACTCACAGGGCTGACTTCTGCTTGAATATCAATCCTGTCCAAAACAGGCTGGCTGATTTTGCCCAAGTATCGCGAAACGCTCATGGGCGAGCAGGTGCATTGTTTTGTCGGGTGTCCGAAATTACCGCAAGGGCAAGGATTCATAGCGGCAATCAGCATGAAGTTGCAGGGATACGTAACAGAACCCGTGGCGCGAGAGATGACTATTTCACGGTTTTCCACGGGCTGGCGAAGGGTCTCGAGTGTTCTGCGGTCGAACTCGGGAAGCTCATCTAAAAACAGCACGCCGTTGTGGGCAAGGGAAATCTCCCCCGGCCGCGGAACGCCCGAGCCTCCGCAAAGCCCCGCCGCAGAAGCGGTATGGCTAACCGGGCGGAAAGGGCGAGTAGTGAGAAGCGGGTTGTTCTTGTCTAACATTCCCGCCACAGAATAAACGCCGGTCGTTTCGATACTCTCATCAAAGCTCATAGGCGGGAGGATTGAGGGAAGCCTTTTAGCGAGCATTGACTTCCCCGTCCCCGGCGGCCCGAGCATGAGGACGTTGTGAAACCCCGCCGCCGCAATAGTCAGCGCGATTTTGACGTTTTCCTGCCCTTTAACGTCCGCGAAATCCTCGAAGTTTTGCCGGGCAGCCGCAGGGGCTATGTAAGGTTCATGGGCCTTGAGCATTCCGTCGCCTTTAAGGCACCACCACAAATCGGATATGTGCTTAACACCGTAGACTTTCAGCCCCGCGACGACGCTTGCTTCAGCAGCGTTTTCGAATGGGAGGAACAGCTCCTCAATACCGTTTTTACGCGCCTCAATCGCCATGGGCAAAGCGCCGAGAACAGGATTAACACCGCCCCCAAGGCTGATTTCCCCAAAGAAAGCGGCTTTGCACAAATCCACCGCACATTTCTGTTGAACAGCGAACATAGCCGTCAAAATCGCAAGGTCGTAAGAAGAACCCGCCTTCTTAACTGAAGCGGGTGTCAGATTTATTACGAAAGACTTGTTCTCGAGCGTAATCTTGCTGTTCGCGAGAGCCGACAAAATCCGATGTTTGCTCTCCTGCACTGCCGCGTCCGCAAGCCCGACTATGTGGAACTCCGATATGCCCTTACGCGCTGTAATCTCGGTGGTTACGGGAAACGCATTCATTCCAAAAAGCCCGATTGTGTTGATTTGTGCGAACATAACTATATGATTCCTTTCTTTTGCTTGGTCAAGCTATCCGCCTGCGAAGCGGCAAAGCCGCTTCTGCGGCGGAATCGCTCTTCTTTTGCTTTAGGCGTAGTCAAGTAAAGATAACCCCGCCTGTTCGTCCCCACCGGAAATGCAATCGCTTCTGTTATAAGAGAACGCTTTATTTCAAGAAAACGCTCCTTTTCTTCTTTAGTATTCAGTTTGCTGATTGTTAAAAAATCAATACACTCCATGAGCCCCTCCTTATTTTGAACTTCTCTTCCTACTCCCTATTATACCACACCGCCCCGATTTTGTCAAGCCCTTATTTTCACCACCCTGCGAACTTGTTCTGCGCCATGGATATAGCCCCGTCTCGTCCGACGACAATGTGGTCGAGAAGTTCGGTCTCTAATTGTGCGAAAGCGGCGCGGAGTTGTTTTGTGGTGTCGATGTCAACGCGGGAAGGCATACAAGTGCCGGTGGGGTGATTGTGGGCAATGACAATGCGGCTGCAGTTACGCGCAATGATTGAGCGGGCAATTTGCCGCACAGGGATTTCAACTTTGCCGAGTGTGCCGACGCAGACGCGTTCACAAGCAAGAAGCTTGAGGTTGTTGTCCATATAAAGACAGTGGATTTCTTCGCTGTGTGCGTCCATGAAAAGTGCTTGGCAATAGTCTTTCAGGCGCTCGGAGTTAAACAACTCGTCGAGAAGCCCCCGTGTTTGGTTTTTCATGTAGAACTCTGAGAATATACGCGCATAATAAATCAAAGAGGCGGTGTGAGGCCCGACTCCTTTGACTTTCAGCAGTTCGTCATAGCTTGCATTAAGGACAGCAGTGAGCGAACCGAACCGCGCAATCAGGTCGCGGGCGATTTTTTCGGTGTCGATTCGCTCTCGCGCAAAAAAGAGCAGGAACTCAAGAGGCTCATATTCAGGCAGATGGTGCAGCACCGCCGAATCCATCTCCTTGAACCGCGCTTTCATGCGCTCCCGATGACCTAATTTTGAATCGGGGATATTGGAGGTGTCGTCTTTGTTTTTCAAGTGTTCACTCGTCCTTCCGGCAGAAAAGCCAAAAATTCTTCGCTTAATAAGTTTTTGTAAGCATTTGTCGGCTCTTTGCCGTGTTCGGCACAATATTCAAGATACTCGTCTACGGCATCTTGAAAATCTTGCTCAAACTCTTCAAGTGTGTTTCCTCCATAAGTGAAACATTCCCCTTCAGCCAAGCCTAAGACTTTGCCATAAAAATCACCGCGTTCCTAATAGCTTTGTTTTCTTACTCATGCCCCTATTGCTCCAAAATCGCGCCTGTATGCGCAGAGGTGACTATTTTCGCATACCGCCCGACATAGCCGCCGAAATCGGGCTTGGCTTTGGGAACAAAAGCCGCGACTCGGGCAACGAGAACATCATCAGCGACACAAAGCTCAAGCTTCCCTGCAGAAATGTCGATTAGAATTTCGTCGCCGTCTTGCACAACACCGATTAACCCGCCCGCCGCCGCTTCAGGGGAAATATGCCCGACTGCCGCACCCCGCGAAGCCCCCGAAAACCGCCCGTCGGTAATCAGCGCGACAGAACCGTCAAGCCCCATTCCCGCGATTGCCGCCGTCGGCGCGAGCATTTCGGGCATTCCCGGGCCGCCCTTAGGGCCTTCGTAGCGGATTGTTACAACGTCCCCCGCTGTGATTGCTCCGCCCAAAATCGCGTCCACCGCCTCTTGCTCCGAGTCAAAAACCTTTGCTTTCCCGCGAACAACCATCATGGACTCTGCAATTGCCCCGCGCTTGACGACTGCGCCTTCAGGTGCAAGATTGCCCTTGAGGACAGCAAGCCCCCCTGTATGCCTGTGCGGGTTTTCCACCGTGCGAATGACCACTCCGTCAGCGGCTTTTGCCGAATTGCAGCGGTCGGATTGAGTTCCGCTGATTGTCTTGACAGATAAGTCTAACACGCCGTCTTTGCGCGAAAGCTCCCGCATTACCGCTTGAATACCGCCCGCTGTGTGCAAGTCTTCAATGAAAATGTCCGACGCGGGGTTGAGCTTGGAAAGCTGGGGAACACGCTCCCCGATTTGCGCAATGTCGTCTAAAGTCAAAGGAACACGGGCTTCATGAGCAATAGCAAGGAGGTGTAAGATTGTATTTGAACTCGCGCCGATTGCCATATCAACAGCAACAGCGTTGAGTATATTCCCTTTGTTCCCCATAATGTCAGAGGGGCGCAGGTTCTGCTCATAGAGCTCCATGACAAGCTCTCCCGTTTCTTTCGCAAGCCGAGTCCGTGCCATATTGACGGCGGGTTCTGTTCCGCCCCCGGGCAGAGCCATTCCCACAGCTTCCGTGAGGCAGTTCATGGAGTTAGCGGTATACATTCCCGAGCAAGAGCCGCAAGTCGGGCAGGAATGCTCTTCCATTTCGCGGAGTTCTGCGTCGCTTATGTTCCCTGCGCTGTGCTTGCCGACAGCTTCGAATACTTCAGCGAGTCCGATTTTCTTACCACCTGCTTTTCCCGCGAGCATAGGGCCGCCGCTGATGAACGCAGAGGGCAGATTCAGCCGCGCCGCCGCCATAAGCATACCGGGGACGATTTTGTCGCAGTTCGGGATAAAGACAACAGCGTCCAAAGGCTGAGCAGTCAGCATAACTTCGATACTGTCGGCGATGAGTTCGCGGGAAGGGAGGGAATATCGCATTCCGCGGTGGTTCATGGAAAGCCCGTCGCAAACGCCGATTGTGAAGAACTCGAAAGGCACTCCCCCTGCGTTGCGAATGCCGTCCTTGACAGCTTTGCTGATTTGGTGCAGATGAATATGCCCCGGGACATAATCGCTTGCCGCATTGACGACTGCTATAAACGGACGCTTCATTTCACTATCGGTGATTCCGAGGGATTTGAGCAATGCTCTGTGGGGAGTACGTTCCACCCCCGCAGTCATGAGTTCACTGCGCTTGTTTTGGTTAGTCATTTTGATTTTCTTCTCCTTTGGTTTGTGGGTTTTGAAATATATCGCTTAAATTAACTTCACAGCCGGTGAGTGTAATCCCATGATTAGCTCCTCTCTAAAACAGCTAAAACATCTAACGCCGCACCTGCTGATTTTCCGTATGCGCGAATAAGCCCGCCCTTTCCTAACAAAGTTCCGCCGAAATATCGCACAACCGCGACTGCGACCCCCTGCAACTCACGGCGGCAGATTGCATTGTAAATCGGAAGCCCCGCTGTTCCTTTGGGTTCGCCATCATCGTTAGTTTTGGCAGTGTTGCTCAAAACATACGCGAATGCAACGTGGCGGGATTTCTTGTGCAACGCCGCGATTTGGGCAAGAAACGCTTTCGCGTCGTCCTCAGAACTTACACGGGCGGCGTAACCGATAAAGCGCGACTTTTTCTCGACTATTTCAGGGGCGGCGGCTATTTCACTCACAGCAATCCCTCGTTTATGACAGTGAACTCCCGTTCGCCCTGCTCCCGCGTTAATACGACAAATCGAGTTAATTCTTTGCCGTTTTGTGGCATGAAATACGCGGTTCTCATGACAGTAACGCCTTTGCATTTATCCCCCGCGAGTTCGCGAATTAAATCGCGGTCGCCGAAGTTGTCCGACAACGTCGAACCCGTGAACTTGTGTTCACTGCCATCAAGCTCAGGAAACCGCACATACGCCTCATGAACCTGCCAGTCAAACCGCCAAGCGTCAGAACGCTCAATGCGGGAGCTTTCCAAGCCGTGGTAATACTCGATTACAGCACGATTAGAATAAAACTCGTCGCGGCGGAAATTTGGCTCTGCGCCGCTTGGAAGGCGCGGAAGCTGCCCGTTAATCCCGACGTAACCCGCAGCGGCGATTACTTTCTGCCCTTGTTCCGACAAAAGCCAATCGGTGAAAACTGCAGCTTTTTCGTTCCCGCGATTGTAGTAGCTGTAGGTATACACCATGAGCGGGTAAGAAGCGTCCGAAAGGGCGTCGTTGCTCGGTTTTATGCCATCAACAGCGACTGTTTTCAGCCCTAACTCGTCAAGGTTCTGGAGCATCGACCAACTGAAGATGTTATAGCCGATTCCCTTGCTCTTGGAAGACTGAACCCCGAAAAGCATAGCCCCCATAGTCGCCATTTGCGTGATGTCGTCTTGAGAAATGATGTTCTCGCCCTCCATGAATTCTTCCATGGCGGTCTGGCTTCCCGAATCCCAATTGCGGCTGTAGGGAATGATTTGCTCATTTAAGCCGCCGAGTTGATTCCAGTTTGTAATCTTCCCCGAATAGATTCCCCGCAGTTGTTCTTGGGTAATAGAGTCAACGGGATTGTCTTTATGCAGAATAAACACAAATCCCTCCCGCGCAACAGGTGTGATGGCTAAATCCGCGCCTTGCTGTTTTGCTCTTTCGAGTGTGCTGTCGGCGTATCGAACAGCAAGAAGCACATCGGCGGGGATTTGCTCATACACGCTGCTGTCGGGGAGCAGCCGCTCGAGGGCGGCGTAAGTTTGGCTGTGTTCGGGAATGAAATGCTCATCTGTCAGAAAGGCTCTGATTGCCGCGTGCATAAGCACAGTCGAGGAACTCCCGTCAACGATTGGCAGCTCCGGCAAATCCTG
Source organism: Oscillospiraceae bacterium (assembly GCA_009784765.1). Lineage (GTDB taxonomy): Bacteria > Bacillota > Clostridia > Oscillospirales > Ruminococcaceae > Ruminiclostridium_E. Next base: position 9,988 of record WQXP01000009.1, read on the forward strand.
TGTCCAAGATTCGCAGACAGCGGGAATGCCGACGATTTCGATTCCGCTGTCGCCGTCTCCGATTACAAAGGGGTCGGATTCAAACCAGCCTTTAGGTCGGTGATTAAGCCCCTCGGGTTTAGGATTGTCGCAAGCGGCAAAAGAGAGCAGCAGGGTCGCAACAATCGCGAACTTCATAAATCTGTTCAACATAGTTTCCTTTCTAACTGTCCACTGTCAATTGCCGTCAACTGTCATGTCGGTAATCTGAAGCGGTTTGCGGCAGTGGGGTGATTGTAAATCCAGTCCCAGTAATAGCGGATTTGCCACTCGTCGTAGGGGGTAACATTGTTCGCGGCGCCCACGTGCATAACAGTGCGCAGGTCGCCTGAGCCGAAGTTGCGATTGCCTGTAGAGTCGGCAACAGAAGTCGCCGGGGGGCGGTCCACGCCGACACCGCCATAGAAGTCATACAACCCGAATCCATGCCCGACTTCGTGGGTGATAATCATAGTCGCGCCGCCATTCGCCGCCCGAGTGATATAGGTATCGCTCACTCGTGTTCCCCAATCGCCCCCTGCACCTCCACCGAAACCTTGAGTTCCCCACAAGTACATATCGAAGCGATTGTGAAGCCCTCCGGGATATTGATACGTTCCTGCATTGACTGCGCGGAAGTTGTTAAAGCGCGAGATGTTATTCGGCGCAGACGCCATACGCGGATTAGCGTCGCCCAAGGGCGGATTGTGGGTGTTATTCACCCAGATTTGCTCGTTAGGACGCCTGTCTAAAATTAAAGCCGCGTCGCTGACTGCCCAACCTATAACTTCGACTTGGATTTCGCCGAAAGGCCAGCCCTCCATGCCGATTAGCGGGCGAGTCCATTTGTTGATTTCTTCATGGAGCATACGGGCGATTTGTTGTCGTTGCACTAAAGTAACCGCAGTGCTTGACTCCCACCGAACCGCCCAGTTGACAGTGCCGTTCCCCGCCCAAATCTGGTCGAAGATGAAGTTCTGTGCCCTAATCGTCCCGTTGCGGTTAAAGAATACCCGTTCGCCGTCGGTGGTATTCGGGCGAAGAGGCTCTTCATGGCGGACGTTTTTGAGCCAGTCAAAATTTTGCCGCATTGCCGCAGGAGTATCGGCGACTGTTCTGCGCGTGACCTGAGTCCAACGGGCATAGACAGTGGTGTTCGCGGTGAATTCCGTTCCTGTCGCGCCTGTAAGCACGCGGCTTCCACCTGTTGTCGCAGTGAACCACCCCGCGAATGCCCATTCGTTGCCGCCGCTCGCCGCCCGAACAGGGGTAGGCATTACATTCATGAGATGCCCGTGAACATCGGTAGTACGAGTCGCAGGAGAAAGTGCAGTCCCGCCGTTAGCATTAAAAGTAATCGTAAAAGTACCGGGCGGATTTACAGGCGGCTGAACAACAGTAGTCGCAGTAGTAGCAGTAGTAACCCGCGTAGTCGCCGCTGTAGTAGCCCGTGTAGTCGCCGCTGTAGTAGCCCGTGTAGTCGCCGCTGTAGTCGCAGTCGTATCCGGGGAACTCGGTGCAGTCGTAATAACCGGCGGAGCAGTCGTCGTTACATTCGGAGAGCTTGGAGAGCTTGGAGAGCTTGGAGAGCTTGGAGAGCTTGGCACAGTCGTCGTGCCTGTAGGCGTAGTCGTCGGCGGCTCGGGAATCGTAATCAGCCCTCCCGCAGCATTGCGTTTTGTTCCGCGATGTTCGAGGATAAGCACGTCGCCGTCATAAACACGAGTTACCCGCCAGATTTGCTGAACCCCTGTATCTTCGCAAAGTTCTGCGATATTTTCACGCTCATAACGCAGTGAAGCACTCGGAGCGAGAATCAGCGTTCCGCCGACTGCGCCGATTGCCTCGTCCATGAAAAACCCCGGTAAAGTATTCTCATCACGGGTTTCGACAATCAGCTCAAGATTAGTCGCGCCGGCGGGAATGGTGAAATTCCTGTTGGCAAGCTGAACCCAAGTGAGGGAAGGGGCAATTACTTCAGAGGGAGGCACTTGCGCCTCCGCGATTGTAGCCCAGCGAGTTTCCCCCGCTGTGTCGGTATATTGCAGAGTCAAGGCGAAGGTTTCGTCGCCGTCTGAGGCTCTGCCGTCATGAGCCACAAAAACGCTGAAGCTGTATGCGTTCCCCGAAACAAAAGCAAGAGAATCAAGAGGACGCGACGCGCCATGCCAAGGAGCAGCCCGCGCCGAAATCAAAAGAGAACGCTGCCCCAAGAAAGCGTGTTCCGCCGTGTGATTATCGCCGGCACCTCCGCGGCTGCCCCAGTTGTCCGTGTCCTCCTCAAAAGTTGAGTGGAAGAAATACCCGCGAGAATCGGGTTCAATCGGCTCAGGAGGAGTGATGACCGGGGGTTCAGAACCGCCTTCAGCAGTAAGAATCGCGTTGTATAAGAACTCAGGATTGCGTCCGTCGCCCCACTGCGCCTCGGGAACAACGGCGAACACAGCGGCGTGAGCGGGTTTAGGGGCGTTTTCGCGATTATGAAGCAGCGGCGCGTCATTCTCACGCCCTGCACGGCGGGTAATCCACGAGTTCGCGTCGTTAGGGCCCCACATACAAATCGCGGTGAACTGCCCTGCACCGCGAGCGTTGACTGCAATGGCGTGTTCGAAGATGTTGCGATAGACATTTACCTGATTGTCAGCGAATCGCCCATTGTCGGTAACAACGTCAACTTCTGTGAGTTGCACTTCAAATCCTGCACCGATTGCCGCATAAGCGTCCATAGCATCGCGGACTAAAGCCCAGCGCGACCATGCGTTCCCGCCGGGGTCTGCGCTGATATGCCCCTGCATACCCATTCCGTCAAGAAGCCCTTGAGTGAACAGCGGTCGCAGAATGTTCGCGATGATATAATCGCGCTTAGGGGGGTGATATTCGTTATAATCATTGTAGAAAAGCTTGGTATGCTCAGGGGCGTGTCTGCGCGCGAAGGTGAAAGCATTCTGAAGCCATACCATGCTGTCTGCGCCGTAAATCGCCTGCCACGGCGAAGCCCCCGGAGCTGCCCCTGCGCCGCCCGCCCCCTCACCGTCGAACCCGGGAAGCCTCGGGCCGCCGCGATTGCCGTCAACCCGCACGAACTCATTCACCACGTCGTAAGAGTAGATGTTCAAAGCGGGATATTGCCGCGCATATTCGGCGAACTTGTTCTGAATATAGCTCTCATGCCGCCCTGTCATAACAGCGGCAGTCGCCCAAGGAACTTCGCTTAGCGGGCGTTGCCGCCAGTTAGTGGTATCTTGCATATTCGCAAGGAAAAACCAGTCGGGGGTTTGCCCGTGCCAAGTGAGGGTATGTCCGCGCATGGGGATATTGTTACGGACACAGAACTCCATAATCGCGCTTGCGCCTGTCCCGAAGTTGATTCGAATATTGTCATTGGTGGAGTTCGCCCGAGACATAGTCTGGTCGGGTTTCCCCTCATTTTCCATGGTAATGCTGTTGTATTCCCGCAGGAGCATTGCGGTGATTGTGTTGTTACGCACAGTCGTTCCGTTGAGGATATTCCCCACACGGAAGTGGTTCGCATACACATCTTTGAGCCCTGCGTTCTCCCGGCTCGGAGCGTTCGCCGACACGGTAAACGCCGACTGCATCGTCCTGAAAGTCGCCGAAAATTCGTCGAACATGAAATTAGCCGTTGAATTGCTCCCAAGAGAAAGGGTGAGGGCCTCCGTGCCTTTCGGCGCAGCGAAAGAAGCGCGAAGCTCTGTCCAAGCACCCCCTTTGACGCTCTGTGTCGCGATTACTTTGCTGCCCGTAACGCCCGTGTCATAGTTCAGCCAGCTTAAAGAGAGTGTAAATGTCTGTGCCGTCAGCTCATCGTGTCGAACAAAAACACTGTAGTTATAGTTCACCCCGCCGTCGAGATAGAAGCCCTTCTGCGAAACCGCGCCGTCAGACGCACAGCGGCGGTTCGAGAGCTGCATGGCGCGGCCGCCCTTCACGCCCTCATCAGGGTGAGCGGTGAGTTCCGCAAAGTCAGAATTAGTCGTCCAGCCATCGAAATTCACCTCAAAGCTGTCGCGAAGGGCGAGTTCTGTCGCAAAGCTCGGCAACCCTGCCGAAAAGACCGAAAGCAACAGAGCCGCTGTGGTGAGGATTGAAACAATCCCCTTTTTTGCTGTGTTTTTGCTGTTCATAAATATGTCCTCCTACTATAAATTTTTCAAGAATTAAGCTCGATAATAAACTTCTCCACAGCTCTGTGGATTTTCCCGCGCCCTTCATGATACGCCGATATATGCCCTGCGAGAGGGTCGCCAATATCGAGAGTATGTACAGGCTTTTCGCGACCGAAAGCAGCAACGATTTTCGCCGCCTGTTCAGGTGTGAAAGTAACAATAGTGTACGCGCTGTCATAGACCTTGCGTTCACGTGTGGCAGAATCGGATAAACACCCGAAGTTGACCTGCGCACTCTGCGCAACGAATCTGTAGTTAGCTTTTTGCCCCTTCAAACCCTTGACGTTCCGTGAAGCATTAAAAAACTGAGCCGCCATCTGCGAACAGGGGCTGGGAGTCGCGTCAGCGAATAAAACAATCAGCCCTCGCTCTGCCGTTTGTGACCACTCGTGCATTAAAAGCCGCGTGATAATCAAAACCGCACCGCCGCCCGCAGAGGCGGCTATAAAGATAGTGAAGTTGAGTTCCGTGACAGTAATCCACGCCACGAGAGACGCGACAAAAAGGCAAACCATATAAAAGCCCTTCCACCGCTCCAGAAGAACAAACAAGAACCCGACAGCAACCCCAAGGAGAGACAAGCCAGCCCAAATCCAATAGCCGTCAAAATCGCCGCTGCTGAGTTCAGGCAAAGAAGATATGAACAAAATCGAGGCTGCGCAAGCGCATATTCCACACCACGCCGCCAAAGCGATTGTAACAATCCGCTCTTTACCCATGTAAGCGACAGCCCCGTGAACGGCGGCAGACAACGCACACATGATGATAATAAACCTGCCCCCAAACCCGCCATCCCTTTCCGTGATATAGAGAGCGAGGATAATAACTAAGGTGCGTACAAGAAAAGTTATGACATAAGGGCTCAGGAAAAGTTTTTTCATAATCAGCACCTCCTTTTTTCAAGTTACACTGATTATACCATATTATTCCCCCGCTGTCAAGGGATTTTACATGAAAAATTCCCCGCCGTTCATGACGGTGGGGATTTTCGCCCAAAAACCGCTGTGAGCGGTTTTTTGCGAAATCTTGCACAAAGCCCCCCGCGAGGCTGTTCTTTGTGCAAATCGCTGAATTTCAAAAAGTTTCCGAAAAAGCATTGACAGGGGGTAAATAATGTGGTATGCTATATACACTGCAGTGGAAATCCTCGGGGAAAATAAAACGAAAAGAGGTAACAATCTATGAAACAACGACGTTTCAAAAGACTCATGTCAATGGTGTTGACATTTGCGCTGTTTTGTGGTATGATTGGGGAGATGAGGACGGAGGTTGGGGCGGCGACGACGTTCAATTTCAACCCTCAATGGGTTTTGGCGGCAGGGAACGGTACACACTTCAATCTACGTTCGTTCACTGCAGGTGATGCTGTTTCATTCAACATTGAGGAAGTTGCCATAATAGCAATATTGATGGCGTTTGCAACACAACCTCAAGTGTATGGCCATTCACAGGTTGCGGCACAGCCGCTAACTGTGGCACATTGCACCATAAATCGGACGTTCGACTAATCAACGTCCAACCATCTACCACTACTTTTGTCGTTAGGGTGATAGGACACAAACTTTGCCGAACAACTGGTGGGAATCACGCAAGCAGTCTCGTTGGGTCGGGATGGTATCCTTGGCAACACACACCGTCACGCCGTGATTCGGTTGCCACTGTACGAACAAGCATTTCGTTACCGATAATTATTCAGCA
>WQXP01000010.1 GCA_009784765.1 Oscillospiraceae bacterium
AGGAGAAGTAATGAGTGGCGGAAATGGTAATTTTGATTATGCATTTGTTAGCACAAATGTAAACGCTACACTAACAAACCGAATTTTCTTCAACACAAGCGGAGGAACATTGAATGTCAATGGGCGGGTTAGTGACCCTCCCGTGGGAACTGCATTGAGTCGTTACGGCACGACGTCAGGGCATGATATTGCTATTGTTAGAGCCCGAGATGTAAGTTTCCAAGGAACTGCTGGTCTTACCAGAGCACTTGCATCTCGTCGCAGTCAAGCAGGAGATAGTGGCGGCCCTTACACTCAATCGAGCGGCTTAGGTGTGCGGTTTGCAGGTGTACACGTAGGAAGCAGAACAAATATATCACTAACAGGAGGTCTTGAACCTATAGTTTATTTCACGCCTTGTGTTAGGTTCGAGCATAGGTTTTTAGCAAGAACATGATGAAGATTGAGTAGAGTTTGAATCTCTGTTGAAATATTATTGCAAAAAAGGTGGTGTTATATTGAAAACAAAAATCCACATCCTTATACGCATTGCACGCACTACCGTTGTGATTTTGCTAATTATTTTGTTGATTATTTTTATTATTGACAAAGTGTTTGTAATTCCAATGTTTGATGAACCACCAAATGAGTTTTTTGTAGTTAGATGGATACAAATGATTCGTGGGGAAGGAGGTTCTTTTGACCCCCTACCTTAACCTCAAATATTTATAAGAAAAATGCTAAACCGCCCTTATAGGGGCGGTTGTAACAACAAACAACAATGCTACATTAACGTATCGTGTGTTTGCTGGAACCGGAACACACTAATCGAAGGAGGCTAATCCCATGAAACTAAAAACAACCCTGCTGTTTGTACTCTGTTTGTCGTTGACTACGTTGGTTGCTTGCGGAGCTATTGAAAACCACCTTAGAGACGCTACCGGGAACAGAGAACATCTCATCGACGATGATTATGCTCCCTACAAATTCCCTGACCCGCCGCTTCCTTTCGAAGTGCAAATCGTCATTGAAATAGACCCCGATAATCCCGAACACAGCAATGAAAGATTGACTTTTGAACGTGATAAAATCATGTCGGCGTATGTTATAGTGAATATCCACAATGTTTCTGAAACACGACACTATAATAACGGTGGACGAAACTCTACCGGCGAATATAAAAGAGAGCTTCGCTTTGAGCGTTACGCTGACGGAAAGTGGCACAACATTCCTTTGATACACAATAAAGCTACTCCGTCTATGGTAAGCGTTTGGGAGCCGGGCGAGTCGACAGAAGCGTGCAGGTACCCCTTAGATGCGTATGATTGCGCTTTTGTACGTGGAAGATACAGGGCAGTTTTCGATGAGTGGCATACCGAATTCACGATTGCATAGCAGAACTCATACGAAACCCTCCGCGACATTGCACAACAAGTCATCGACACCGCTGAGCTTGTGCAAATTCGGTGAGTAACACAAACTTCCCCCGCCTGTCATGATGACAGGCGGGGTTTCGTTTGATTGTCTTACCGTACAGCACCCGTGGGAATGTTCGTATTGTCGGGGGCGTCGTTCATAATATCAATACTCTCTGCGTGTTCCGACTTCGCGTCTGCCGCGATTTGTGCTGCAATGCTCATGTCCTCGGGGTCTTGCTCTGCGGTAACTTGCGCGATTTGCTCAGACACATTGCCCTCAAAAGGGCCCGACACTGCGAAAGCGGGTTGGTCGTCGCCTTCACTCGGAGGCACAGTAACGACTTCTACTGCCATTTCATCAGCAATTTCGCTGAAAGACACGGGTGCTTCGCCGCCAAAGTCCGGCGCGAAGTTGACTGCCCCTGCCACTGCCGCATTCGCGTCAAGAACATTGAGGTTTTCCGAAAGGTTCGTCATCGCCTCAAGAGTCGGCGTAACATCAAGCCCGCGTGCACTGGCGTAGTTAAGCTCATTCGCGAGAACCTCACTGCGCTGCTGAATATCGTCCCGCGCTGCACTGAATACCGCTGCTGCTTGTGCAGGTTCGTCGGATTGCGCCCCTGCGGCTAAGACACCGCTCCCCCAGAGAACGGAGTTGCCGCCCTCCATGGTGTTGTTCATGTACGAGAACATTTCGTTTACATCGTTGTCGGCATTTACGCCCACACCGCTTGCGCCGGACTTCGCATTCGCGCCGTTGACTGCCGCTTCGTGTGTGCGGCTGTCGCTTGAGGCGACTCCACGCCCGAGAGAACTGCGGAGTTCGTCCGCCTGTTCGCGATTGGTTCGCGTAACTGCGACATTCGCCATTGAACCTACGATTCTGCTGATAGCGTCCATAGTAATACCCTCCTTATTTATAGTGGTTTATTTTAATATATGTTTGTTCACAATTTTAGGCAACTGTACCTATATTTGTATTTCGGCAGCTTCGCGCAAAACTTTAGCGATTTTGTAAAGCTTTTTCAGCAAAGTTTTTTCTTTATCTTCCATATTCTACATATAGTTCCCGCACACACTCGCGGCCACCATAACTGTCAACTGTCAATACCGTCTTATTCCCTGAATAACAAACATAATCGCGAGCCAGAAAGCGTTGTAGAGAACGATATTCGTCGCGCTGATGAGGGTTTCCGTCCCCGAACCCGCGAAAATCACAAACATCAGCCCTACCACTCCTGCGATGAACAGCGAAAGGAACAAAATCGCTGAGCCAAGCATAATATCGCGCATGAGCAATTTCGCGGCGACTAAGGCTTTCGCGAAAGAGGTGAACTTGCCGTTGCAAGAAATTTCAGAATCCCCGCGAGAAGTATACTTGCTGAGTTCATCGAAAGCTGTGTGCTGGTCGAAAGACAGGATTTTGACACGCTCCGGCGAAAGCTCAAAAATCTCTGCAAGCCGCGCTTTGGTCACTAACGAGTCCTTCGTCTTAACCGCGAAGACTACACCGTTGTCGTCAAGCTCCCACAATCCGCGCTTGACTGCCGGGTTAGGAACTACAGACACCACAAACATCGCGACGCTTTCGTTTCCGACTGCCAAATAGACTATATCGGCGTTTTCCGGGCAATATTTGCTCTCTTTTTCTTGAGACGGAACGTCAACCCCGTGGTGCTTCATTTGCTCACGATTGCCGAGCATGACACGCTTCGCGCCAATCCACCCTGTGATTCCCATGTTGACTTCATAGACGCACCCGTCAACCTTTTGCAGAATATCTTTGTTCCCTGCAATCATATCAAAGAACATGGAAGACATAATCGAGTCTGTTTCGATTGCCAAACTCGCGGCTATGGTGATTGAATCATCGACGCTAATCGGATTAATGGCGTTAGGTTGTTGACAGCGTTTGACGTTCAAAAAGCGAACAGTTCCCGCAGGGAAGAGCATTCCAGCATCAATCACGACAGAGTTCGCTTTTGAGAAGCGGCTCGCGGCACTGTACCCCATGACTACGCATTCCTTGGACGCAAGAGCCGTAGAGGCACGCAGAAGAGGATTATTCACAACAAACATAATCACAAAGGGCGAAAACGCCGCGATTAACGCGCCTGCAACAGTTCCGCTCCAGAAAATGCTGCTCGCAAGGGGAGAGTCCGCAGATGGCAGAAAATACGCGACTATTCCCATAACAAGTGAGAGAGCAACAGAAATCGGCACGATTTTGCGGCAGAGCAAGTCCGCCCAATCGGTGCTGTAGCTGTTCTTGAGGTAGTCTGTCAAGAACTCGGTCTTGCGCATAAACACAGACGCGGGAATGTCATCAACAATGCCTTTGGTGAACTCACGGACGGCGCGTTCCTCGTCAGGATTAGGCATATACGCGAAGTATTTATTCGTATCGCCCGAAATCAGCCCGAAGTTGCGCTTTGTCCGCACAATCATGAAAATCTTGCCGAGTGTATTCAGCATAAGGGCAATCAGCGCGACAAGCACATACAGATGAACCTGCCCCGTCTGGAAAAGCCCGTGGCTCTTGTGAGAGGCGAAGAAAATAGAGGCGACTGTCGTCAAGACAATCGGACCAGCGCAAGCACTGTCGCAGTCGGCTTTCCCGACAACTAAGTTCTTCAGCCCGCGAATCACAGCACCGGAGCAGATACAAATTCCGCAAACCCCCGCGATTATATTCGCGAAAACAAGGAACATCGAATACCGCGTGAGGTTGCCGTCGAACCACTCGCTCACGATTTGTTCCAACGTGCCGTTCGCACTTCCCAAGTCATGAATCACCGTGAACAGCCCCAAAATCGCACAAAGTATAAACAACAGAACAAGCTGCATTTTCAACCCGCGATGAGATTCGTTGAGGTCTTGCCAAACCTGTTCTGTGGAATCAAAGCTGTCGTAATCTTCTCCGTCTTCGTCATAGAGGAAATCGTCCTCTTCGTCTTCTATATCTTGATATATAAAATCGCGAATTTTGCGCTTTCTGTTCTTTCGGAGTTCCTGCTCCTCAAGCTGTTTAGCCAACTGCCGCTCTTTAAGATTACCCACCGGCGGAAGTGCGGAAGAATCGCTGATAATCTGCTTTTTGTAATCAATATTAAGCACAGCAGTCGCTTTGTTCTTATCGCGACCGCTTCTCGCGCCTATATCCGCAAGATTATCGACATTCAGTGTCGTTCTGATATTTATGTTTTCCTGCCGCTTTTCCTTGAGGCTCTTGTTCAGCTTCTCGAGAACAGGCGTGATATTCAATTCGTCCAGTTTGGAGGGTGTAACTGCTTCTGTCAACTCTTCAGCGTGTGGTGGCGGTTCCGAAACTCCTTGCCCCTCCCTGAGGTGCTTCGCGGGAATAAAAAGCCCCAAATCTTGAGTAATCACCTTGCTGAACATATCAGGGGGAATCACTTCGGTAATCGGCTCAGGTTCTGCAGAGGCAGGGTCTTCACCTTGAACAACATCGAAGGGGTTAATCCCGTCTATCATATCATCGGGGTCTTCCAAAGCCAATTCTTTATTGAGCAGTTCTTGCTCCATCTGTTTTTGTTTGCGGAGTTTTTCCTGTTGCAACTGCTCCTCGGCAGAGATTTGCTTCTCGTCACTGTAAGTAGGTTTCGGCGGCTTCTCGAGAGGGATTCTGTCCGCAACTACATCGACTTCTGCCGTCGCGGCTTGGCGGCTGCCCTTCTTATTACCGCTCAGCGGACCTGTTTTCCCGAAAGCTTTAAGCTTGGCCGCTTTCTTATCCGGCGCGAACCGCTTTATTTCCACCGGTTGCGAAAGCAGATTCTCCTGCTCTGCCCGCTCTGCTTTTTGAGCGGCATACACATCAAGAATTTGCGTGGCAGACATATCCGCAACCGCCTTAGACTTAATCGTACCTACCCCCTGTTCGCTCAAAATCTGTGTTACAGACAAGTCAGGGGCTTCCCCTTGGCTCTCTTCATCTGAGAGGGGCTTACTGCTTTTTTTATCACCGACTTCTTTGAGTATATCGTCCAAAGAAAATGTGTCGTTCTTATTATCACTCAAGCTTTCCGCCCTCCTTCCCATGTTTCGTTCGAGAGCCTGCCACAGCAAACATCAGAACCGCTCCGCAAGCAGACGCATTGAGCGAGTTGATTTTTCCATGCATAGGCACACCCACGACAAAGTCACAATTATCGCGAACAAGCCGCGACAGCCCCCGCCCTTCCGAGCCAATCACTAACGCCGCGCCGCCGCCTGTGCTGAAATCAACGCGGCTATAATCCTGCCCGTCGGCCTCTGCACCATAAACCCACACACCCGCTTCTTTGAGTTCGCGGATTGCGTCAGTCAAATTCGTGACTCGTGCGATTTTCATATGCGCCGCCGCCCCTGCACTCGCGGTATAAACTGCCGCCGTGACTGCGACTCCACGCCGTTTGGGGATTATAACCCCCGACACCCCTGCCGCCTCTGCCGTGCGAATAAGCGCGCCTAAGTTATGGGGGTCTTCGATTCCGTCGCAAATCAGAACAAAAGCTTTCGGCGATGACGCAAGAATATCAGCAACGCCGACATACTCAACCGCAGACAAAGCAAGAGCTACCCCTCCGTGGCGAGTGCCTTCCGACATCTCGTCTAACTTTCGCAAGGTTACTTGTTTTATGACTACGTTCGCCGCCTTAGCTAAGGCGATTTGCTCACCTATACCTTTTGCGCCATCTGCGACATACAGCGCATTGGCGGTTTGCCCCGAACGCAGAGCTTCTGTAACGGCATTTTTGCCGCATATTATAAGATTGTTTTCCATAATTAAACACATTATAACATATTTTTGCCCTTCTGTCAAGCCCTCAAACTCAAAATGTCAAGATTCGCCCTTCGGACGGGCAAAGCCCGCCCTTGGGCTTATCTCTTCTTTTACTTATTTCAACGGAATTTTAACCACATATTCCACGAACTCTTCAGTTTTGCGCTGAGTTGCCTCACAGGCGATTCCCGCTTTTTTCATGGAGTCTATGGCGTGGTCGAAGGTATTCATGTAGATTCTCGTCTGAGTCACATAGAAAGATTTGCGCGCGGGAAGCTGCTTTTTGCCCCCTTTTCCTTCTGCGTTCTTGCCCGCGAAAGGGTCGGAGAGTTCGCTGTCCGTTTCTCGCAGAAGCTCGCCGATTAGCTTGTCCGCCATCGCCGTGTTCAGCCCCTGCTCCCCGATTTGCCGAATCACCCCTTCCCGCAAGCTTTCGGGAAGCCGAAGCAGCGAACGCGCCTGCCGCTCGTTGAGCCGCTCCCGCAGGGCTAAGGCTTTCTCTCTGTCTGAAAGTTGTAAAAGCCTAAGTTTGTTCGCAACGGTTGACTGTGCCATTCCAAGCTTGATTGCCGCCGCCTCCTGCGTAATGCCGAGGAAATCAATCAGGCGTTTAATCGCGAATGCCTCTTCGATATAGTTCAAATTCGCACGTTGGATATTCTCCATAATCGCAAGAAGCGCGGATTCCTTAACCGTCTTGTCAAGAACAATACAAGGCACTTTTTCGACCCCCGCAAGCTTAGCCGCCCGCAGCCTCCTCTCCCCCGCGATTAGCTCATAGCGCGGAAAGGGCGGCGGCAATTGCCCTGTCGAACCCCCGTCGTTCCCGCTCACCCCGATTTGCCTGACTGTCAGCGGCTGTAAAATCCCGTTTTGCCGAATCGACAGAGCAAGCTGCGACAACTCGCTCTCATCGAAAATCACCCGGGGCTGTGCAGGGTTCGGCAAGATGTTGCCGACTTCAACCTCAATCACTTTGTTGATTTGCACCGCCTCTGAAGTAGCTCTCTTTTTGAAAATAGTCATATATATTGCCCTCCTCCTAAGAAGATTATACCACATATATGACTATTTAGAGCATAGGAGTTTTCACAATGTTTTCGCCTTTTATCCCCGTTCCTGTCGATTTTCGCCTTTGATGTTGTTAAAATTCCCCCCCGACGTGAAGTCGGGGGTTAGTTTTTTATATAGGGCGCGATATATTTCATGTACATTGATTTTTGCTGAACAAAATCATAATTAAAAAAATAAACACGTCGAATTTTTGCTTCATCGACAGAGTTGCTCAAGGCTCAAACCGTCATAAAAAGACGGCATATTTTTAACTATGTCATCAGGACAAATATACGGAATATTCTTGTATTCTGATTTTTCATAAAAAGCTTTCACCGCCGTACTTTTCCCTAACCCCTTTCTTCATAAACTTTTATTTATCATATCATACAAAAACAAAAAACCCTGTCGAAACTCGACAGGGTTTTAATAATATTCAATCCTCTACTTCGCCTCACTCACCGCGACTGCGCAAGCGACTTCTCACCGACCGAAGTCGGGGGGAGTTTTTATCCGTTTTCTGCAATAATCCTTTCGCGAAATGCCAACAAGACAGGAATATCTTTTGAGGCTGTTTCCCAAATGTCGTCTTTGTCCATAGTTGCATAGGAGTGAGCAAACCGATTTCGCATAGCTGTTATCAAGCTGCTTTATGGCGTCTGCGATATCCATGCAATAACTTTTCATATGCAAAAGCCTGTTAATGTCCCCGCTCCCCATAAATTTGAATCCTCTCCTTGTTCACATTTTCAATAAACCATGGTGTTCTTCGTTTCGTATCTTCTTCCTCTAAAGCGGTAGTCGTAATCAAGTCAACAGACTTACCTACCACTTCACACAAGTCATTGTGAAGCCCACCCATTGCGAGTAAACCTCGTAACTGAGTGCCGGTTCGGTCAATTAAAATATCCACATCAGAAAGCTCTGTGGCATCACCTCTGGCGTATGAGCCAAAGACATAAACCGCAGGGAGTTGGTACTTATATGCAATAGGGGCTATTGCTTCTTTCAGTTGTTCGATAGTATAAATCATGCTCTCCGTCTAATCTTTTCGTCCTACTTCGCCACACTCACCGCGACTGCGCAAGCAACTGTAGCGCCGACCATGGGGTTGTTGCCCATACCGATAAGCCCCATCATCTCTACGTGAGCAGGAACGCTGGAGCTTCCCGCGAACTGCGCGTCGCCGTGCATACGCCCCATAGAGTCGGTCATTCCGTAAGAAGCAGGGCCTGCCGCCATGTTATCGGGGTGGAGCGTTCTGCCTGTTCCGCCGCCTGAAGCAACAGAGAAGTATTTCTTATCGTTTTCCCCTGTCCACTTCTTGTAAGTCCCTGCGACTAAGTGTTGGAAGCGGGTGGGGTTAGTCGAGTTACCTGTGATTGAAACTTCGACGTTCTCGTGTTTCATGATTGCCACACCCTCGCAGACGTCGTTACAGCCGTAAACTTTAACTTTGGCTTTCTCGCCGTCTGAAAACGCGACTTCACGGACTATGTCGAGCTTGTCGTTAGCAATGTCATACTTAGTTTCGACGTAGGTGAACCCGTTAATCCGCGAAATGATATACGCCGCATCTTTGCCGAGCCCGTTGAGAATTACACGCAGTGGAGTGTTACGCGCTTTGTTCGCAGTGCGAGCAATCCCGATTGCGCCTTCAGCCGCCGCGAAAGACTCATGCCCTGCAAGGAAGCAGAAGCATTTGTTCTCTTCCATGAGGAGCATTGCACCGAGGTTTCCGTGTCCGAGGCCGACATCACGCGCCTCTGCAACAGAACCCGGAATGCAGAAGGCTTGGAGCCCGATTCCTATGTCTGCCGCCGCTTGAGAAGCGTTGGTGGTGCCTTTTTTGATTGCGATTGCAGTCCCGAGTGTATATGCCCAGACTGCGTTCTCAAAGGAAATCGGCTGAACACCGAGAACTATTTCCCGCACGTCGATTCCCTTAGATTTGCAAAGGTCGTCTGCCGCCTGCAAATCCGCAAACCCGTATTCTTTCAGGCAAACGTCGATTTTCCCTTGCCTCCTGTTTTGACCTTCAAATTTTATATTACTCATTATTTCTTACTCCTCTCTTGGGTCGATTGTTTTGACCGCTTCCGCGAAACGCCCGTAAGTGCCGACATTAGCTTTGTAAGCCTCATCAGGAGACTTGCCGTGGCGAATGTCCTCAAGCATTTTGCCTACGCGAACGAACTCATAACCGATAATCTCGTCGTTGCTGTCGAGAGCTAACTTGTTGATGTAGCCCTCTGCCATTTCCATGTAGCGCGTGCCTTTTGCTTTAGTCGAGAAAATCGTGCCGACTTGTGAGCGTAAGCCTTTGCCTAAGTCTTCAAGCCCTGCACCGATAGGGAGCCCGTCTTCGGAGAAGGCGGTTTGTGTGCGTCCGTATGCGATTTGCAAGAAGAGTTCGCGCATTGCCACGTTGATTGCGTCGCAGACTAAGTCGGTATTGAGTGCTTCAAGAATAGTTTTGCCGACGATGATTTCTGCCGCCATAGCCGCAGAGTGCGTCATACCCGAGCAACCGATTGTTTCGATTAAGCTCTCTTCGATAATGCCGTCTTTGACATTGAGGGTAAGTTTGCAAGTTCCTTGTTGCGGGGCACACCAGCCGACTCCGTGGGTAAGCCCTGAAATGTCGCCGATTTGGTAGGCACTGACCCATCTGCCCTCCACGGGAATGGGGGCGGGCCCGTGTCCTTTCGCGTTTTTGAGCGTACACATCTGCTCAACTTCGTGGGAAAAAGAATGTTTACTCATTTTTAGATTTCCTTTCTGAAAGTATTTCCTTCGTTTATTATATCATGAAAATATAACATTGTCAATTAAATCTTGGTAAATTCTTTGTAAACCTCGCGTAAAAACTAACTGTCAACTGTCAATTGTCAATTGACAACAGCCCTACTTTGCGGTATACCTTAGCAAGGGTCTTTCCCGAAATGCGCATAGCCCGCTGAGCCCCGCTCTTCATGCAAGCGTCTAAATGCGCTTTGTCTTCGATTAAACGCGCATACTCCCGCTGAACAGGCTCAAACACATCTGCCACTGCCGCCCCGACTGCTTCCTTGAACTCGCCGTAACCTCGCCCCGCGAACTCCGCCTCCGCCTCTGCGACCGCCTTTCCCGTTACCGCCGCATAAATGCTGAGCAGATTGTTAATCCCCGCTTTAGCCTCATCCTCTTCGCGATAGCAGATTTGCGCCTCAGAGTCTGTAACCGCACGCTTGAACTTGCGAATAATCACATCTCGCTCATCTAAAACACTGACACTTGCATTCGGGTTATCGTCGGATTTGCTCATCTTTTTTGTCGGCTCTGACAGCGACATAATCTTCCCCACTGCCTTAGGAATATGAGGCTCGGGGACTACCAAAGTCGGGCTGTAGGCGTTATTGAACCTCACTGCGATATTGCGCGAAAGCTCCAAGTGTTGCTTCTGGTCTGCGCCGACGGGAACTAAGTCTGCTTGATACAAGAGTATATCTGCCGCTTGAAGCGTCGGGTAGGTGAAAAGCCCTGCGTTCATGGAGTCCTCTCCTTTTGAGGACTTATCCTTGAACTGCGTCATTCGCGACAACTCCCCGAACTGTGTGAAGCAAGACAGCACCCAGTTGAGTTCCGCGTGGTGATGATTGTGGCTCTGCACGAAGAGTATGCTTTTGTCCGCGTCCATTCCCATAGCCATGAGCAGGGCGTAAGTCTGGCGCGTTTGTGCGCGGAGTTTCGCGGGGTCTTGCCTCACGGTAATCGCATGGAGGTCTGCGACAAAGCAGACACAGTCATAGCTCGCCTGCATATCCACCCAGTTCTTTGTCGCCCCGAGATAGTTGCCTAAGTGCGGTGTATTAGTCGGCTGAATGCCGCTCAGGATTGTTTTGCGAGTGTTTTCTGTGTTAGTCATTCTACCACTTATCCTCCTGTTTTTCTTTGTCATCTTTCGGAATTACCGGAACCATTGCCGCAACCGCGACTTGGATTTGCTCGTCAGTAGGCTCAAGCACGGTGAGCCGCTGCAACAGAAGCCCCGGAGCGGATAAAGCCCTCATGAATATATTGCGGTCATATCGCCCCGCGAGTTTAATCAGCTCATAGGTAACGGCAACAACGAAAGGCGTTGACGAAACTTGAATGCTTATGCGGATTGCATTCGCCCACCATTCACTGATATCAAAATACCCCGCGATAGTCGCGACGTTCATGGGCATACCGGGGATTGACAGAATCGAATACAGCAGAATACTCACCGTAAGGACAAGGAAGATGAAACTCGTTCCGCAGCGTGGGTGAAAGCGGGGATATTTGCGAACCGCTTCAATGCACTCCGTCGGGCATTTGCTGTGTTCATCGACAGTGAGGTCTTCGCCACCCTCAAAGGCGGCGATTACTTTATGCTCTGCCCCGTGATATTTATACGTTGTGCGAATTTCTTTCATGAGGGTCATAGCCCACATATACACAACAAAGAGGATTATGCGAATCGCCCCCTCGATTACAGAGCGATAAGGCTCAAGAAGCCCGATTTCGCCGCAACACCCGCACGAGCCGAGAAGCATATTCAGCCCGGTAACGGCATAAGTCGGTACGAAGAGGAACAATCCCACCCCGAATGCCACACCGCCCACAGTCCCGACTATACCGATTAGCGTGTCGCCAATTTTTGACGGCTCTTTGGCTTCATTAACTGTCAACTGTCCATTGTCAACTGTCGACTGTTCAGGCTCATCTTCGTCATGAAACCCCGACACGTCCATGGATTTCATCATGTATTTATACCCGTTCTTGAGCTGAATAACAAAGTTAAACACACCCCTCACGAAGGGTGCTTTCTGATACCACTTGCTTTTCGGGAGAGATTTGCTTTCGGTGAAAATGCTGCCGTCTTTTCGGCGAACCGCCATAGCCTCACAGGTTACGCCGCGCATCATAACGCCCTCGAATAACGCCTGCCCCCCGATTTTACTGCGATGTTTCTGATTTTTCAATTTTTCTGTCCCCTCATACATACAAATTCAGGCGTGCTTATATGAAACTAAGCACGCCGACTATTGTTTTGCCGAACTTGTCAAGCTTGCCTCTGCGAGCGGGCAAAGCCCGCTCTGCGAGGCAAGTTCTTGTTTTGCTATTCAGCGAAACCGCTTTCAACGAGTTTCACCAACCCGTCAACTGCGAGTTGTTCGTCTGCACCGTCTGCCATGATTTTGATGTTAGAACCCTCAATAATCCCGAGTGAGAGAATCCCTAACAAACTCTTGGCGTTGACTCTGCGTTCTTCTTTTTCCACCCAAATCGACGATTTATACTCGTTCGCTTTTTGAATGAAAAACGTCGCAGGCCTTGCGTGCAAACCAACCTGATTCTTGACTTCGACTTCTTTTACCAACATACGTATTACCTCCATTACGGCTGAATTGCCGAGTTCTTTTTTCCTACTTCTTATTATAGCTGTTAATTTACATTTCGTCAATAGCGTTTATTACTAAATATATGCCAATCTTATTGAAAAATTTTGTGCAAGTTGCACAATGGGGCAACCTGTGCTACATTAAGTCGGGGCGTTTACTATATGTTGTATTAAGCGATTCGCTCTCTCGCCATTTCTCGATGTTCTCGTGATGACCCGACAACAGCACCGTGGGAACGCCGCGGTTTCGCCAAGCTTCCGGGCGGGTGTACAGCGGGTGTTCGAGAACGCCGCTCTGCCAGTGGCTGTCTCTGGAATAAGCCTCTGCATTCGGCAGAACCCCCTCCTGCAACCGTGCAACTGCGTCAATTAACATCAGCGCGGGGAGTTCGCCCCCTGTTACCACATAATCACCGACGCTGATTTCCGTGAAGGGCAGTTCCTCAAGCACGCGATTGTCTACACCCTCATAATGACCGCACAGCATGAAAAGCCACGGCTCTTTCGCGAGGGTTTTCACAAGCCCTTGGGTAAGAGTTTTGCCCTGAGGCGACATATATATAAGCTTAGGGGGCTTCCCCTTAAATTCGCGCAGAGTAACCTCATTGATACAGCGGTAAATCGGCTCAGCCTGCATGACCATTCCCGTGCCGCCGCCGTAGGGCTTATCGTCTACTCGGCGGTGCTTGTCGTCGGTATAATCGCGAATATTATGGCACGCAACTTGAATCGCCCCTGCTTTTCTTGCTCTGCCGATTATGCTCGCCGACAGATATGCCTCGCACACATCGGGGAACAGTGTTGCTACGTCTACTCTCATAAATCGAACAAGCCTTCCAAAGGGCGGATTTTGATTACGCCCGCGTCTGTGTCTGTGCTGATTAGCACTTCTTTTATTGCAGGAAATAACAGCTCTCTCGGACTCCGCTCACCGTTGGCGTGCTGCGCGTCGTCGGGCAAAGCCCGACTTCCTTGCGTCCCGAACTTTGTATCAATGACATACACATCTTTAGGCGCGTCTTGCAAAATATTCGTAACGTGTCCGTAAACGATTTCCGGGTTATCCGCGTCTATGACTTTCAGCCCGATTAAATCAGCAATAAACCACGTATCATCAGGAAGCTCCCACTCTTCACGGGGGACGAACAGGCATTGATTCACGAATACCTCTGCGTTTCCTATATCGTCAATTCCTTCGATTTTGACAACAACAAATCCGCTGCGAATGCTCGTGAGGGTAACATCTATAGGCTTAGGCGGTGTTTTTGAACTCCCCTCGTCGCCTATGTGCAGACAATCCGCGAACTCCACAAGCACTTCAGGGGAATCGCAACGCAACTGCGCCCTCAAGTGCCCTTTCAACCCTTGCGGCTTAGTGATTTTAGCGACTTCGATATAGTCTTTGTTCATGTTGGTAACGCACTCCTAAACTTTCAGATGTTTGCCCATGCTCATGATAATCCCCGTCGCACTGAGAACCGCCCCTGCTGTGCAATTCGCAACAAGCACAATCAGCGAAATGCTGTCGAACGCCAGCAACTCACCAAGCCCGAGAACCGCCCAAAGAGCGACTTCTTCCCCGAACATAGCTATGACAGAATCATAGGAATACCGCGTCAAAACCCACGAAAGTACCCCTGCCAAAATCCCGATGAACATTCCCTCAATAAAGAAAGGAATGCGGACAAAAGCGTTCGTCGCACCTACATATTTCATAATGTTGATTTCTTGTCGCCGTGAGAACACGCTGGCCCTTGACGAGTTGTAGACTATAATCAAACAAACGGTAATCAGCGCGATTATGATTGCACCGCCCACCACAGTAAGGGTATTTCTCGCACTGATGAACAGCTCTGCGAAGTCGTGAGGGGCATTAACGCGGATTACGCCCGTAATCTCGCGGAACTCTGCTGCTGCTGCTGCGATTTTCGTAATGTCGTTAATCGTCACAACAAAGGTATTCGGCATGGGGTTAAAGTCCATGTGTTCATACAGAGAAGCCTCGTCCGGGAACAGTTGTTGATGATTCGCCCAGGTTTCCTCCCGAGAACGGAACTCAACTTGCGCGCTGTGGACATTACTGCGCAAAGCCGACGAAATCGCATTCGTAACCTCGTCCGGGAGTTCCCCTCCGCTGAAAACCAACACCTGGTTTTGGTTCTCTACATATTCCAACACTAAGTTGATATTAACCGCCGTAAGCGCAGACAACCCTACCATCAGAAGGCTCACTAAAAGAATGCAAAAACTCGCGAATGACATCATTCGGTTATACCACACCGAATGGATTCCCTGCCGAACAAGAAAAGTGAAGTTATGCCATCTCATTTACTTTTCTCCCTCCCCGCTCGTGCTTGCGGAACTGCGTCCTGCGATAAAATCATCGAAGACGACTTTTCCTTTTTTGAGGTTGATAATCCGCCCGCCGAAATACTGCACCAAGTCATGCTCATGCGTTACCATAATCACAGTCGTGCCGCACCTGTTTATATCCATGAGCAGTTCGACAATCTCGTAAGACAAGCGCGGGTCGATATTCCCTGTCGGCTCGTCCGCGATAATCAGCCCCGGGTCTGTGGCGAATGCGCGGGCAATCCCCACACGCTGGCGTTCCCCCCCCGACAACTGTGACGGGTAAGACTTGCCTCTGTCCGCAAGCTTGACAAGGTTCAGCACATAAGGCACCCTCTGCCTTATGAACCGTTTCGGCTTATCAACCACCCTCAGAACAAAGGCGACGTTCTCAAACACTGTCATGCCCGGAATCAAGCGAAAGTCTTGAAACACCATGCCTATGGAACGCCGAAACTTCGGCATTTTGCTCTTCTTGAGTTTCGCTATGTTATATCCGTTGACGAATACTCGCCCTTTTGTCGGAAGGTGTTCCCCTGTCAGCAGTTTGAGCAGTGTGCTTTTCCCTGCCCCGGAGTCCCCGACGATAAAGACGAACTCACCGTCGTTTATGCGAATGTTGACATCGCGCAGCGCGTCAACTCCGCTCTCTTTGTAGAATACATCTACGTTTTTAAGTTCTACCATTTTTACTCCATCTCAAATCCCATTTGCCCGTCTTGTCGGGCTGCCGCCCGTGCCTTTTTGTTGACTTCTTTTGCGAGAGGAACGCTTAACCTCTCACCGTCTAATATTTGCTGAATCGTAACAATCTTG
>WQXP01000011.1 GCA_009784765.1 Oscillospiraceae bacterium
GCCGCATATTCGGCGTGATTATACTCGTCTCGGCAATAAGAATGCTTCTAATTTAGAGGGGGAATGAAACATTATGAATCATATAGCAGGATTTCTCGCGGGGTTGACCGCGTCAATGGGTCTCGGCGGAGGATTTATTCTCATCATATATCTAAGCTTTTTCTCGGATATAAGCCAAAGCGCGGCGGGCGGAATAAACCTTTTGTTTTTCCTGCCTGTCGCGCTTGTGTCGGCGATTTTGCACCTGAGAAGCGGGTTAATCGAGCGCAAAATCTTGCTTGTAATCTGCCTTGCGGGAATCGCGGGGGCAGTCGTCGGCTCTTTTGTCATGGATTTTCTCGATGAGGCTCTGCTCCGCAAGCTATTCGCGGGGCTGTTAGTCTTTGTAGGGCTCCGCGAATTGCTTCGCACAAGAAGCGCGAATAAAATTTCTGCAAAAAAATTTCGCAAAACCTATTGACTTGTCGAGTCAACTGTGTTATAATATAATTGACCGACCAAGTCAGTCATGCACAACATGAAAGGGGGAATGCTTATGGAAGACTGTAAGCACGACAAAATCATAGCTGCCGCAACCCGTGAGTTCGCGAAAGGCTACAAAGCCGCACACACCGACGACATAGCAAGAGAGGCAGGGGTCTCAAAAGGGCTTTTGTTCCACTATTTCGGGAGCAAGGAAAAGCTCTACGCCGCCACCCTCGAACACGCATTCACAGTAATCTTCAGCGAATTCATCGCGCAAATTGACTTCAGTAACGGCGACATTATCGAGCGAATCTTGCAAGCAACCAAGCTCAAGTGTGAGCTTACCCACAAATACCCCTCTCTGTTCGAACTTTCCGCGACGGCTTACATCGAGGGGACTCACGCAGAGAAATTCATGCCCCTGTACACCGACATGACGACGCGGCTCTTCGCGAACATCGACGAAAGCCTCTTCAAAGAGGGGATTGACGCTCAAAAAGCCGCGAAAGTAATCCACTGGTCTCTGACGGGCTACGCGAACGCTCAAGTCGTTCCCGACAAAAAACTCGCGCAGTATCAAAGCGAATATGAGCATTACATGGCAGAAATGCAAGAGTATTTCATTATGTTTCGAAAATTATTTTACAAGGAGGGCGACAATCATGACGATTCAAACAGCTAATCTCACCAAGAAATTCGGAAAGTTCACCGCACTGAGCGACATCAATCTGCAAATCGCACAAGGGGAGGTTTTCGGGTACGTAGGCCCTAACGGGGCAGGAAAAACCACGACAATCCGCACCCTTCTCGGAATCCTCAAGGCTACGAGCGGCTCAGTACAAGTATTCGGGAAAGATGCGTGGAAAGACGCAGTGCAAATCCACAAGCGCATAGCTTATGTCCCCGGAGATGTGAACTTGTGGGCAAATCTCACAGGCGGTGAAGTCATCGACCTTTTCGTGAAATTGCGCGGCGAAATCAACAAGACAAGACGGGACGCGCTGATTAGCAAGTTCGATTTTGACCCGACCAAAAAGTGCCGCACTTATTCTAAGGGCAATCGCCAGAAAGTCGCTCTTGTAGCCGCTTTCGCTTGCGACGCAGACTTGTACATTCTTGACGAACCTACCAGCGGATTAGACCCGCTCATGAGCGAGCTTTTCGTAGACGAAGTTTTGCGCGTCAAAGCTGAAGGCAAGAGCGTTCTGCTGTCGTCGCATATCCTCTCCGAAATTGAGCGATTATGCGACCGCGTCGGCATTATCATGAAAGGCAACCTCATGAAAACAGGAACACTTGATGAACTCAAGGGGGCGGCGGCGACTGCCGACGGCAAACTCCCGAGTAACATGGAAGAACTGTTCATGCGGTATTACGTGAACAGCGGGCAAAACGATAAGGGGGTGTGAATTATGAGAGCTAACTTTACCAACACACTCATGCTGACTAAGTTCATGCTCCGCCGTGAGAGGATTATCAGCTCTGTCTGGATTGTGATTCTCGTGTTCTTCAGCGTTTCTCTTGTCCCGGGAATTACCGAAGTTTTAGGCGCGGGCGGTGATAACAGCCCGGAAACGACACTCGAAATGCTGACTGCACCGCCAATGATTGCGATGATGGGTCCCCTCTACGACACGAGTGAGGCAGGGCTGTTCGCGTTTACGATGCTGTTATGGACTCTGCTCGCAGTCGGGCTTATGAACATCTTCTTGATTGTTCGCCACACACGCACAGATGAGGAAAAAGGCAGAACCGAAGTCATACGTTCGCTGCCTGTAGGACGGCTGTCGATTCTCGGAGGCGCAGTGCTGACTGCGGTAATAGTCAACACAGTGTTGGCAGTTCTGACAGGCGCGGGAATGGCGGCGGCAGGTTCGCCCGAAGTCGGCTTTGATTTCGCGGGCTGTATGCTGTACGGAGTTCTTCTCGGCGTGTTCGGATTGTTCTGCGCGGCACTGACTGCGATTTTCTGCCAACTCTGCGTCAATGCCCGAAGTGCATTGGCATTCCCTGCGATTGTGATGACGGCGGGATATATGCTCCGCGCTGTGGGCGATATGCCGACAGAAACAGGGGAAATGCCGCGAGAGTTCTTGTCATACCTCACACCGCTCGGGCTGTTGCAGCGAAGCCAAGTATTCGCGGGTAATCACCTGTGGAGCGTGTTTGCGGTTCTCGGGCTGACCGCCGCCCTGATTCTCACGGCATTCGCGTTGAACCGCGCCCGAGATATGGGTGAGGGATTCATTCCCGCGAAGCCCGGTCGGCGCGAAGCTGACAGAAATCTCCTCGCACCATTCGGGCTTCAGCACAGATTGCTGACTAATATGCTGCTCTGGTGGGGATTCGGGCTTGCTCTGACAGGCTCACTCTATGGGCTGATTATGGGCGACATTGGCGGCTTCATCGAAAATAACGAGTTCTACGGTGACTTGATGATTTCACTCCCCCCCGGTTACGAACATCTGCAGGAGAAAAGCTTCGTCGCGACAATCAGCATAATCTTGATGATATGCGCGTCAATCCCTGTAATGGCGGCGATTTTTCGTCTGCGAAAAGAAGAGAGCGACGGGCGGCTCGAGAACATCTTGGCAGGGGCAGCCTCACGCAAGCGGACACTCGCGGGGTATGTTCTGTTCGCCTTTGCGGCGAGTGTGCTGATTCCTTTAGTAACAGCATTCGGATTTTGGGGAGTCGCAGCCGCAGTCATGGAAAACCCTTTAGAAGTCGGCTTTTTCCTTGATACAATGCTCGTTTATCTTCCTGCTCTGTGGATAATGCTCGCAGTAGCGGTCGCCATTGTCGGCTGGCTCCCGAAAGGCGGGCTAATCGCGTGGGGGTACATGGTGTACAGCGTATTCGTGCTGTTCTTGGGGCAAATGCTGAATCTGCCCGATTTCTTCGGGAAAATCACCCCTTTCGGACACGTTCCGACGCTGATTCTCCCCGACGACTCGGTGAACTTCGCAACAATGGCGGTCATGACCGCGATTGCCGCAGGTCTGACCGCCATAGGGTTTGCAGGATATTCGCGCAGAGATTATGCTCCGCAATAACTTCAGGCTTCCACGGCGACTTGCTTTGTCTTGTTAAGCATAACAAACACCAAAATCTTCGCGACAATCGCCGTGACACCGACACCGAGAACAAGCAATCCCGCGAGCAACATGGGCGACGCAATCCCTGTCAATGCAGTTTCGACAGAAGCGGCAATGGCGGGGATTTCCCCTGCAGTCGTAGAACTCAGCCCCTCGAGAATGAGCCGCACAAAAAGATTAGTCAAAAGGCTCACCGTTACGACACACGCCCCGGAAATCGCGGCGGGAATCCCCCCATAGAGCATGATGTTGGTTTTGCGGCGAATGTTCAAGAAAAACAAAGCGACTAACATTCCCGCACTAAGCACAGACAGCGTAATCAAACTCATGAGTGAGAAGCGGTTGAAGAGAGAAAAGCCGCTTTGCACTCTGCCAATCATTCCCCCTGAGGATTCGTCAACGCTACCCCATGTGATGTTGTCAATCTTAGTATTCACAAGAGAGCCCAGCAGTAACTGCGCATATTCGGAGTCGGGGTCGAAAGGGAAGCCTGTGGCGTTTTCGATTAGCTCTGCATTCTCGCGCAGTAACCGCAGAATGTCGCTTGAGCTGATAATCGCTGACTCTTCACCCTCGCCGCGGATTACAAACACAAGCCCGTTCTCGACAATGTCTGCAACAAATTCGCCGAGTAACTCGCTTGAGAGCAGTTGTCGTAAATCACGCTCGCGGATTCCGTAAGTTTCGATGTAATATTCATGGATTGAGTTGTAGATAATCTGAGACAAAAGCGAATTTTCGCTGAGTTCATCACGCTCAAAGTCCGGGATTGTAACAGCAATGTCATTGATAATACCGCCGATTTCAAGCTCCGAGAAGTTGACGCTCATAATAGCGGCGCGGACAGTTGCCGCTAACACCTCCGGTTTAGTGGAGTGCATAACAATCGCTGTTAGCTGAATCGCGGTAATACTCACAAACATGAAAATCGACACTAAGACAGATAACGCCGCGAAAGCTACTTTTCTGCCTTGAGTAAGAGGCGGTTTTTCGCTGCCTGCCTCCTTTGCCGGAGGCTGTTTCGCGTCTTCCTCTTCTTGTGCCAGTGCTATTTCCGTCAAATTAACTCGAACTTCACCTTGCTCCTCCACACCCCCCGACTCTGCCGCTACAATCGCCGCCGCTTCATCGGGAGTAGGCACAAGCCCCGGTGTCAATACCTCACCTGCCGCAACGTCCGAGGGATTGAGAGATGAGGCACGCGCTTTGCCGCATTCTGTGCAGAATTGCACCTCATCTGTATAGGGGGTTCCGCATTTTCCGCAAAATAAACTCATAGTTTTGTAGCTCCTTTCAGCATTCAACTCCGGGCGTCTTCGGATTGCCACAGGCAATCCTCGAGCCCTCCGCGCAGCAGGGAAACCCTGCTGCTTGGCATTCAACTCCGGGCATCTTCGGATTGCCACAGGCAATCCTCGAGCCCTCCGCGCAGCAGGGAAACCCTGCTGCTTGGCATTCAGCTTTAGTTGTTGTCAAGATTCGCCCTACGGACGGGCAAAGCCCGTCCTTTGGGCTTATCTCTTCTTTAGCTTTCCTTAAATAACTGTTCTTTGAGAATGTAGCGTGCGTCCCAGACATACTGCACCCCCGAATAAACATTGAGGGCGGCGCAAATCACCATAAATACTGCGCCTATAGGATTCAAGAGCAAGTCGGGGCGGTAAAAAGCCCCCTCGATAATCGCACCTGTAGCCGGGTCTACCCCGTCTACCCAAAAGGTGATTTGCCCGTAACTCTCCATAATCCACAGTAACAAAATCGCGATTATGCTGAACATGGTAATCGCGGTTTTCACTTTGCCCGACGTTCGCGCAGGGACGACGAGCTTTTCTTCGCTCTGGCTGCAGACTAATCGTACTGCCCCCACAACGAAATCGCGAGTTAAGATTACCACAACAGTCCATGCAGGAATCCAGCCTTGTTCCGCGAAGCATACTAACGCCGCCATTACAAGGATTTTGTCCGCAATCGGGTCAAGGAACTGCCCGAGGGGCGTGATTTGCATTTTCGAACGCGCGATATACCCGTCAAGCCAGTCCGTAATCGACGCAATCACGAAAATGACTAACGCCCACACAAGGCTGTGAGGCATAGCTCCTTCACCTGCCACTTCTCCAATCGCGAAGGGTAACATGAACAGGACAAACAGCGGAACAAGAGCAATCCGCAGAATAGTCAGTTTATTGGCGTCATTCAACGCGCTGAACGCTTTTAAGGTTTTCATACTGTACCTGCCTTTGCTTCTCCGACAAGATTGTTGTCAACTACATCTGTAATAAGAACTGTGAGCCGGTCGCCAATTTGCAACTCGCCGGAAGTTGTAAAATACACCAATCCGTCGATTTCCGGGGCGTGCATATAAGTCCGCCCGAAGAACGCCTCAGCGTATCTGTCATACCCCTCACAGACAATCTCGAACTCATGCCCGATTAACCCCTGCGACCACTCACTGACGCGCATTTCCTGCTGTTCCACGATGACTTCACAGCGTCGAACACGCTCCCCTTCGTCGATTTGGTCTTCACGCTCGGCGGCAGGGGTGCCTTCTTCCTGCGAATACGCGAAACAGCCGAGATGCTCGAAGCGCATTTCGTGGGCAAACTCCGCGAGTTCCTCAAACTGTTTAGGCGTTTCCCCGGGGAAACCCGTCATGAGGGTTGTCCGAAGTATAAGCCCCGGGATTTGCTTTCTGAGCTTTGCAATCAGCGCAGTCAGTTCTGCTTTGGTGATTCGGCGGTTCATGTTGGTTAAGATTTCGTCGTTACAGTGTTGGATTGGCAAGTCTAAGTATTTCACCACCTTAGGCTCAGATTTGATGACTTCAATCAAAGCGTCCTCGGTATCTTTCAGAATGCTCTGTGGATAACAGTATAACATACGAATCCATTTAATTTTGTCGATTTGTGCCAAGGTTTTCAAAAGTTTCGGCAATTCGGAGTACACAGAAGTATCTTGCGCGACAAGAATCAACTCCTGAACGCCTTTTTCCGCCAACACCTGCGCTTCTTTGACAATGCTTGCGAACTCGCGCCGGCGGTACGCCCCCCGAAAAGTCGGGATTGCGCAGTAAGTGCAGTTGTTATCACAGCCGTCGGAAATCCGCAAGTAGGCGTAGTGCGGCATGGTCGAGAGAATACGCTCGCCTTCCATGTTATGCTCTCCGCCCGAAAAGACTTTTTCTGCCCCCCCGCTTACAGCAACTTCGACTGCTTTGACAATGTCGTCATTACGCCCGAGTTCCACAAAGCAATCCACTTCGGGGAGTTCCTGCGCCAATTGATTCTTGTATCTCTGTGCCATACACCCCGTTACGATAATTTTGTGAGGCGTTCCGCTGTCGCGGCGGCGAACCGCCTCGAAAATCTCTTCAATCGCCTCTTCTTTCGCCGACTGTATGAAACAGCAGGTGTTTATAATCACGACCTGTGCTTCCCCGGGTTCTTGTACAAAGCTGTACCCCGCCTTCGCTAACTTCGCGAGAAGCAGCTCCGCGTCGCATTGATTTTTCGGACACCCGAGAGACACAAGGGCGATTTTTGTTTGTGTGTTGTTCATTCGATTCCTCTTCACAACTCATCAGGTGAGAACTCTTCGAAATTCTCCTCACCCTCAATGAGGATTGCTTTCTTCTTTGACTTCGCCGCCGCCGCAGGCTTCTCTGCTTTCACAGGTTTTGCCGCAACGTCGCTAATCGACGCGACTGCTTGCGAAGCCGACTGCGCCGCAACCTCCGTCGCGCTTTCTGCTGCGACTTCCTCTGCAGGAACAGTCGCGAACAACTCGATTGCCTCGGCGGATTTTACGCGGATTTGCTCCTCGATTTCGTCCATGAGGTCGGGGTTCTCGAGTAAGTACTTTTTCGCATTCTCACGCCCCTGCCCGAGCCGCATATCGCCGTAGTAATACCAGGCACCGCTTTTCTTGCCTATGTCAAGCTCCACCGCTAAGTCAAGGATTTCGCCGACTTTGGATATGCCCACACCGTAAATCATGTCGAACTCGCATTGCTTGAAGGGCGGCGCGACTTTGTTTTTCACGACTTTACAGCGCGTTCGAACCCCGATTTGCTCCGAGCCTTCCATGATTTTTTCGCTGGTCTTGCTGACTTGAATCCGCACAGATGCGTAGAACTTCAACGCCCGCCCGCCGGGAGTAGTTTCAGGGTTGCCGTACCCGCCGATTTTCTCGCGGACTTGGTTGATGAAAATAGCCACCGCCCCTGTCTTGCTGATAATACTCGTGAGTTTGCGCAAAGCCGCCGACATAAGCCGCGCTTGTTGCCCTACATGAGTGTCGCCCATTTCGCCCTCGATTTCGGCGCGGGTTACCATCGCCGCGACAGAGTCAAGCACTACCACATCAATCGCCCCCGAACGGACTAACCGCTCCATGATTTCGAGAGCCTGCTCCCCTGTGTCGGGTTGAGAAACAATCAGCTCGTCGATATTAACGCCGAGTTTCGCGGCGTAAATCGGGTCTAATGCGTGTTCCACATCAACGAATGCCGCAGTGCCGCCGCGCTTTTGCGCCTCTGCGATTGCGTGGAGCGACACGGTTGTTTTCCCCCCGGACTCCTGCCCGTAGATTTCGATAATCCTGCCTTTGGGCAGCCCGCCGATTCCGAGAGCTAAGTCAAGGTTCAGCGAACCTGTGGGAGTTCCCTCCACGTTTTTGCGGTTCCGGGCGTTCATGAACATGACAGAGCCTTCCCCGAAGTCTTTTTCGATTTGCGCGATTGCTGATGCTAACGCTTTCTTGCGCTCTTCCCCGAGTGCCTTTGTCGGTGCTTGTTTTACTGCTTTTGCTTTAGCCATGATTCTATATCTCCTTTTCGTTTTATATCATTATGTTTTAACATATCGTTCCTCCGCCAATAACCACATCGTCATCATACAACACGACTGCCTGCCCCGCCGCGATTGCCTTTTGCGGCTCGTCGAACACCACGCGAACCCGTCCGTCTTCGCAAACACTCGCGGCTGCGGCGGCTTCCCGCGCTGTTGAGCGGATTTTAGCCCCTACTCTCACCGAAAAACCCACAGGCGGATTGTCATAAGCAATCCAGTTGAAATCCTCTGCGAAAAGTTCGCGGGACAAAAGCCCCGAAACGTCGCGAGTTACCACGACGGTATTTGTCGCAAGGTCTTTTCGCTGAACATAGACAGGGTACGGCAGCCCGAGATTCAAGCCCTTTCGCTGACCCACTGTATAGCGGATTATGCCTCTGTGCTTCCCGAGGATTTTTCCGCCTGAGTCCGTGAAATCGCCTTGAGGGAAAGTAACCCCGCTGTAGGATTCAATAAACGCCGTGTAATCGCCGCCGGGAACAAAACAAATGTCTTGGCTGTCGCGTTTGTCTGCGTTCACGAAGCCTTGCGCCGCCGCAATTTTGCGGATTTGCTCTTTGTTGTACTCCCCGAGAGGAAAGCGGATTTGCGCTAACTGCTCTTGCGTCATTGTATAGAGGAAATAGCTCTGGTCTTTCGCCGCGTCTTTGCCTTTCTTGAGCAGATACCGCTGCCCGACACGTTCTATTCGCCCGTAATGCCCCGTCACCATGAAATCGCACTCAAGCTCACGGGAGCGGTGCAGGAACTTCTCGAACTTGAGGTAACGGTTGCAGTCTATGCAGGGGCTGGGTGTTGCGCCCTCTTGATAAACTCTCACGAACTTGTCGATTACGCATTGCTCAAACTCTTCTTTGAAATTAAACACATAGAAAGAAATGTCAAGCCTGTCTGCCACAGAACGCGCCGCCTGTGTGTCCTCGAGTGAACAGCAGGTGCGGGAAGATTCAATGCTGTTGTCATTCTCCACCAGCTTCATCGTTGCGCCTATGCACGAGTAGCCCTGCGACTTCATCAGATACGCCGCAACAGAGCTGTCAACGCCGCCGCTCATGGCGATTAGTGCTTTACCCGCCATATGCAATCATCTTGTCGATACACACTCTTGCTTTAGCGGCTGTGTCCGCGTCAAGAGCAATTTCTTCGCCGTAGCCCGCGTCGCCGCGAACGCAGCCTAACACCTCAGGCAGAGTAGTAACTTTCATATCGGGGCAGAGCAGTTTGTGGGAAAGGCTGTAGAACCGCTTTCCCGAATCGCCGCTGCTGTATTGCAAATGTTCTGCTATGCTCATCTCTGTGCCTATGATGAACTCGCTCTTATCAGAGCTGAGGGCGAACTCCATAATCCCGCTTGTAGAACCCACATAGTCCGCAAGAGCAACAACTTCCGGAGTGCATTCCGGGTGAACAAGCACTGCAGCGTCGGGATAAAGCACTTTCGCGGCGCGAACGTCCTCTGCTGTTACCGCCGCATGAATCGGACAACCGCCCTCAAGAAGTTTGAACTGCTTTTCGGGGATTTGT
The DNA here is from genome assembly GCA_009784765.1 of Oscillospiraceae bacterium. Taxonomy (GTDB): domain Bacteria; phylum Bacillota; class Clostridia; order Oscillospirales; family Ruminococcaceae; genus Ruminiclostridium_E. The sequence continues at coordinate 9,935 of WQXP01000011.1, forward strand.
GCCTGCACATACGCGCCTAAGTTGCAATCGGGCAGGAACAAAATCTTGTCGTTATCAATACAGCGAACTATATCCACCGCCGACGACGACGTTACGCAAACATCACAGACTGTCTTCAGCGCGGCAGTCGTATTGATATACGCGACGACGCTGTAGTCGGGTAACTGCGCTTTAATCCCCGCGATATACTCCGCGCTGAACTGCTCTGCCATGGGGCAACCCGCCGTCGGATTAGCAAGGATTACCCGCTTTTCGGGGGAAAGAATCTTGACTGTTTCCGCCATGAACCGCACGCCGCACATAATCACAGTCTTTTGCGAAACAGCCGCGGCGGCTTTGCTGAGCATATACGAGTCCCCCGAAAAGTCCGCGATTTCGAGAATTTCCCGCGATTGGTAACTATGCGCAAGAATACAAACATCGTGTTCTTTTTTAAGTTCTGCTATCCGCTCTTGGATTTGCCCGATTTGATTGTTTTTCACTTGCTTTCTTCCTTTCGTATAACGCGCTGACGTATTCATAAATGCTTCTGTGTTCCTCTGCGGTGAGGGTTACTGTCGCGCTGTCCCCAAACTCGACTTTTTCGAACAACGGCATGAGTGCCTCTAACTTTTCGCCAACTCTTGCGGCGAACACAAGCGGAGTTTCCCCCGGTTTCGGAACAAGCTTCTGCCCCTTGAGCAGTTTGAGCATGAACAAATACATTTCTTTGACAGACTTGTTCGACATTTCATCACCGTCGCCCGCCTTCCATCGCGCAAACCTGTCGGCGACTGCCTTGCGGCGGCGGCGAAGAAGCTCAATCAGCGTAATACCCGCCCCAATCACGACGAGGCAGATTCCCGCACGGAGCAGCATTTCGCGAGTAATCGCGAAGCCCGGTCTGTCGCTGTCTGTTCCGGTCCCTGTGCGAGTACCTGTAGGAGCAGTTACGCCGCTCGGCAGAGTCGGCGATGTCGGAGTAACAGGAGAAGTCGGCGGAGCAGTCGGAGGTGGGGGCGGTGTAGTCGGCGGCGGCGGCGGTGGCGGCATTCCCGAGTTGCCTCTTGACTCTGTACCCCTTGCCCCGCCTGTCGGGTCAAAGGGAACCCAGCCGACGTTCTCAAAATAGACTTCTACCCACGCATGAAAATCTTGCTCCGCTAAGTCTTGAACTAATCCTCCGCCCGTAACAGTAACAAGCCCTGCAACATATCGCGCAGGAATGCCGAGTTCGCGGACTGCAAGAGTCATAGCGGCGGCGTAAAGGGCACAGTGTCCTTCACGAGTATCGAAAAGAAAGTTTCCTAAAGGGGTGTTATCGCCCAAACGGTTATCGATAGTCAGCGACCATGTGTAATGTTCGCGGAGGTAGTCGTGAATCCGCCAAACTGCCTCATAATCTTTTATGGCAGGTTCAGATTGTGGAAATAAACCCATCCCTTGCAGAAAAAGTTCTACGTTTCCACGCTCAATTTCAGGAACGCCGGAGTACACTGCGGCAATAAGCTCGCGATATTCGGTTATGTCGCGCTGCCAGTCGCTTGCGGGGGTTTCGCAGGGGAAATCCCACTTGTGCCCGTCGAAGCGGCTTGCCGCAACAAAGCTGAACTCAAACTCGCCTCGAAGCTCGCTGTATCTTGTGTTCCACTGATTAACCTCTGCCAACTGCTCTGTGGTGAGAATCCCGCCGGGGAAATACGGCTGCGCCCCAATGCGCGATTCGATATACTCTAACATTTGTTGCTCTGTCATTACTACGTCCGAAGGGATATGAATAAATCCGGCTATTTCGTTGCTGCCGTTTTCGCGGAGTGTCTCTACAGCATTGTTAAAGTGGCTCGGTCTTATGCCGAGGTAGAGCGTTTCATATTCATGAATACTCATTCGGCGATTAGGGGTAATAATCGTGTCTAAATGCCGCCCGTAGTTGCGGTTTCGGCGAATTGACTCCGGGTCATAAGGATTAGTCGGCAACACCAAGAACCCTGTGCGGAGCAAATACTCAATCTGCACGTTCTGCTTTTTCACATTATTTGCATAAGAAGTACGGTTAAGCAAGTTTAACATCTGCTGATGAACATGGTACTCCAACTCGGGTGTGAAGCCGCTGTCAAGAAGCGCAACAAGCCGCTTGAACTCGGGCGTGTTTTGAGAAGCCGACCAGTCCACCCCGATTAAATCTATGCCGATTCCTCCGCGAAGATAAAGCTTGTCGCGGTCGTCTTCAAGAGTCACGCGAATAACAGGCGTATCGCTCAAAGACGTGCGGCTGTTGTTTATTCCCATAGAGATATTGCCGATGTTCGGATTGTAAAACATACCGCCGTCATTAAACCTCACAAAATGGCGTCTGAAAAAAGCACGGACATCTTGCGGAACTGCCGTGAATTCAAAATCGCGAACTGCGTTGACGACTGCCATGTAATCAAACTTAACAGCGGCAGGAACAGCGTTCGCGGCATAAAACACCGCACAAGCCGCTAAAAGCGCGGCAATGAGCGAGTTAGTCGAATACTTGTAAAAATGCGGGAGTTTCCCGGGCTTGAAATTAAACCACGAATCTTTCGATTTGGGCTGCTGCGTCCCTTGGCTTTTATTCACCCCCGGCGGAAGAGCCTCATCTACAGACGGCAAATCAGACATTTTCGCTTTTTTGCCGAGTTCGCTGTAATTGATTTGATGAATCCCCCCTGTGTTTTCCCATGCGTGTGCCGCCCAAGCGCAATAGCTGCCAATCAGCCCCGGAATGAGCAGAGCCATTCCCCACACGAAGCCCGCTATTTCCGCCGCGAATGTCGGCGTGAGGAGCAAAATAGTCGCCACAAGGGTAAAGCCGATTAAGCGGCTGCGCGACTCGATTGTAGCCGCTATTGAAATTAACACACTGATTATGAGATAAACTACCGCGATTTCAAATTGATAGTTCAAAAGTTCTCTCCAAGAATAAGTTGCATGAAGCCCCGTCGAGAGAAGCCGCGAATCAAGCACGAGCAGTATATGCTCATAAAAGTATGCGATTGCACGAAACACCGAAAAGTCCGGCAGGATATGAAAAAAGGTAAACGCAGAAAGAACACCGTCGTCAGGCGGCACGAGAGGGCGAAGCTCCAACGTCAACGCAATCAGCAGAAATGCCAACAGGGGCAGAACAAGTATCCGCCGCTTAAAGTAAAGAAAAGTTATGTGTAAAATCACGGCTGTTCCGAAACACACCATCAAAACAGCACCGGCAGACACAGGAACACGATATGCTTGCGCTAAAGTGAGGCTCAAGCCTGCACAACTAAGCCACGTAAGCAAGAGTTTCGCAAGCATACTCAAGGCAAATTCGCGGCTGAAAACAATCTTTGGCTTAATGCCGTCGATTTTCTCTTTTTGTTCCCGCGCTTGCACTGCTTCTACCTCAGGCGGAGTTACGTATACAGGCGCGTAGTAGCGTTGTGCTTTTCGCGCTGCTTTCTTGAGGGCGCGTTTACTCAGCTTTTTTTGCTTTTTAGGCGCAACAAAACTCGTCAAATCAATGTTTTCGGCGTTTTTGAACTCCTTGATTTTCATATCAGCTCGCCCTCCTCTCCGCGAACATTTTCAAGAACAGCAATTTTCGTCTGTGTCTTGAGATATTCAAACAACCCCCTCGAAACATCGTCAGGCGGCTGTTCGTCATCTGTGATATACACAAGAATGACATTACTGCGGTGAAGCAGCCCCATATCGCGAAGTGCCGCGACTAAGTTTTCATCTACCCGCGCAGTTATGAGATACACGGCGCGTTCAAGGCGGATTTCGTTGGAGTATTCGTTCAAAAGCGCGCTGAACTCGCCCGTGAAAGGCTCTGTGGGCAGCGTTGCGATTTGTTTGAAAAATTCACCATAGCTTTGCGCGTCAGATATTTCTAACACCTGAGGGCTTTTTCTGCTCGGGTCTTGCCAAAAGACGACAGAGGTGTTACAATCTCCGATTCCGCCGCTCGCGAACATGATTTCTTTCGAAATTGCCGCCGCCGTCTCGATAATCGTATCGCTTATCTCGAGGGTTTCCTCTGCTGTGTTTCCCTTGAAAGTAGTATCGCAAAAAATCAGCGCAGAACAATCATGATTAGCTTCCATGTGTTTAACAATCAAATTATCCTGCCGCGCCGAAAGTTTCCAGTGAATATGCCGCAGAGACTCACCCGCGTGATACTCACGCAAGTAAGCGAATGCGTCTTTGTTAAATCCGTGAGGTTTGGTGGAAACAATATCCGGCTCTTCCTCATTCTCATCAAGCAAACGCGAATTATCGAAGCCTAACTCTCGCGGATATGATATAATCGTCTGTGAAGCTTTCCCCCGTGATGCCACGGTAAAGCGAA
>WQXP01000012.1 GCA_009784765.1 Oscillospiraceae bacterium
TGCAGTTGTTGCTGGAAGCGATGGCGGACATTTCCGTCCATACGCTCGCGCAGAACCCCCGCAAAACTCAGATAACGCGACTTAAAGCCCGGCGTATCAACGTGGGCTATATTATTGGCAATCACCCGAGAGTTCTGCACAGTGAAGTTCAACCCCTGCTCCATAACTCGGAATGACGTGGTATTAAACAATCCCATAAGTATCGTTCCTTTCATTCGTATCAGCCATCTTGTCCGAAAAGCTGAACTTAGACTTTTTAATTATATCACATAACTTTCAAAATTTCAACATTTTTTTAAGAATTTTTTCAAAAAATTTCGTACTTCCCTTAAAATCCGCATAAAATCTGCTTAAAAAGCTGCTTAAAATCCGCGGCGTTTCAGTTCTTTTTGAAGTTCCCGACGTTTTTTGACAAATTCTGCCTCTTTGAAAACATAAGGCTCAGGCGGCGATATTTTTTCAAAGAGGGCTTTCGCGGCATAAACAGCGGTAACAATCGCCTCTAAGTCTTTGATTTTTCCGAAACAGCGCGGTGCGATGAAGGTGTCATTCGAAGTGAACCCGCGTTCTTGATAGAAGAACTCCTTAAACTCAAACGTCCCTTCGCGGAAGAGATAGCCGAGGCGTTCGCTGTTTCCGATATAGCGGCGAACTGCCTGCGCTTCTGTGCGAAAGCGAAGTGTGCGATAAGTTCCGAACCCGACAACTTCGGCAGATTTGAACGTAGAAAGCGGCATTACGACTAACTCACGCAGAACGACGCGCTGCCCGTTTTGCATGAAGCTTCCTGCATAGGTGCTGACAATCACGTCTTTAAGCCCGATTTCGATGTATGTATACTTCGAATGAACCCGTACAGCGTGTTCAGACACTTCGAGCAAAATTCGCGTTATAAGCGCGAAAGCGAAAACGACAGAGGCAATAATAATCAGCGCGGAAATGAGCAGACCGCTGCCGAGAAGGTTGCCGAGGCTCAAAATAAGGCACAGCGTCAAAAAAATCGCGATAAAAACTGCCGGGGCGGCGGTGTATTCAAAGAATGTCCGCACCCTGTTTCTATACATATTCGCATCACAGTGAAAATAGGACTTGATTTGAACCACCACCTCCGCATTATCGTTAAATACAGTATATCATATTTTTTTTGTTTTGTACAGTCCGTAATTATTTCCTTTTGCAAAAAAATTTTGTCGGCAAACTACTTGATTTATGTTCGCGAATGTAGTATACTTAGATATAGGTGTGTTTAGGTCAATGACATGAGCAGTAAGTTTCGCGAACTTATGGTGTGCCATTGTTATCGAAACGGCGTAGATATAACAAGAATTTTTTCGGCGCGAAGGGCGACAAACAATGAGATAAAGCTTTATGAAAGGAGTGTAAAATGATAAGAGAATTAACAGAAAAAGATTTCGATAAAGAATTACGTGAAGACGACTAATCTGAGGCGTAAGCCGAAGGTGAGCGAAGTTTTAAGGAGGGCAATAATGGGAAGCAAATCAAGCCAATACAGGAGCGTTCAGTTATATCAGAACAACGAAAAAATCCTTGAGTTAAGCAAATATTTTTACTTTCCGGGGGACAAAGGTGCAGAAAAATCAGCGAGAGATGTCCTTACGATTCTCGGGCGGAAACTGCCGGAGTTTTCGGCAGGGGATTTGATTGACGCGATTGCACTCACGAAAGGCGGCGAGAGGGTTAAGTACGCTTGTTATGTCCACTATTCGGAAAGGCGGCGTCTTGAACTCAAGTTCAATTCGGGGCACTCGTTGCAGGACAATCGAAGATTTTACAAAATCAAGACAGAAATCAACTGCCGTGTAATCAGTGCGACACGCGGTGAGAATACAGCAGAATTTTCGACGAGCTTGTACGGGCGAATCAAAGATATAAACTTAGGCGGGGTTTTCATAACGGTAGACAACAGCGTCTGTTTTGAGTTGGACGATTACGTTGTCTTTTCGACAGTACTCGGCGAAAACAAGCTCAAAACCGAGGCGCGGGTTTTGCGTGTTCAGCGCGACAAGGTGGGGGAAATAGTTGGGTACGGCTGTGCATTCACCGATATTAAACCCAACCAAGAGGAAATGATTTCATCTTACATCACCCGCATTCAAATCGAAGAACGCCGCCTTGAGAAAAAGAAAGAGGCATTAGAGAACGAATGAATGCAGGTATAAAAAAAATCAGAAGCCTTAAAGGCATTTTGCGAACGGCAATGCTTGTTTTAATGCTCGTGCCTTTTATAGCGGCGAGTGTGGTGAGCGGGGTAGTCGTTTCACGGCAAACTTCGGGGTTCGCGGCGGATTCTAACGCGGCGTTGGCGTTTTCGCAAAGCAGGGCGGTTTCCGCGCTGGTTGGCGAGTACGTCGCTTTTCTTGACAGCGTTTCCGCGCTTGAGATAATGCGCCACACAAGCTCTGACACATCTGCGCGTGAAATTGCGCGTAATGTTATTTACTCAAACGCGGAACACTTGCCGGGGATTCGCGACATACTTTTGACAAACCCTGACGGTACTATATGGGCGAGCCACTTTGCCCCTTTGAGTATAGGCAAATTTTTTCACGACACGACGGCTTTGGAAGCCATTTCTCATACGCCCACCCCCGTGTCAGAATTTTATCACGTTGAGAATAATCAGCGATTTTTCGTGTCGCGTCCTCTCACTTGCGAGAACGGCACTACGCTGTACGGATATGTGGTAATGGAAATCGGCGCGTCGGTGTTGTACGATTACTTGGAACGCTCTGTTGCCGGCGGCGACGCGGCACATGGGAACACGGGGAAAATTCTTGCAATTTTCGACACAGAGCGCGGGAGCATCATCAGCTCATCGGGAGAAGCAGGCGACATTTTGCGGGATTGTGTTGAGAGTTATCGTGCAGGAACGCTGTATGCAGTAACACCTACTCCTGCAAACAATCCCGACAGGCGTTTCGAACGCAACGGGCATTTCGGAACGGTGAGAAGCGTCCCCGGGACTCGGTGGCGTTGGATTAGCCTTGAGCCGACAGCGAACGCGAACAACTCTGCGCGGAGCGTGTTATTGACAGCATTCGCGCTTGCCGGGGTACTGAGCCTTGTGAATTTAGCGGTCATGCTCCGCGTTTCCGCGAGAGTGTTCGCAAAGGGTGAGTTTGCACGATTAGAAAACGAAATCAACGAGATAATTGAGCTGTCTGCCATTGAAAACGAGAGTGCGTTTTCGAATGAGGGCAGCGGCAATACTTTTGAGCCTGTGGTAGATTACCTCACAGAGCTGTACGACAGAGGGACGTTCATGAAATTATTGAACGAACTGCTCATTCACGGCAAAAATCCCGAAGATGTTACCGTGCTTATGCTCGAAATCGCGGACTTCAAGGCACTGTGCGGAAAGTTAGGGCACTCGGCAGGCGATGAAGTGTTAGTGTTCACGGCGGCACGGCTGAAGGGCCTTGTGCTTATGGCTTCGAGCGAAAGTGCGTCTAACGAAAGTTTCGCGGGGGAGAACTTTGCGGGGCGGTTGAGCGGCTCGGAATTCGGGCTGTGCATATCGCGTCGCCCCAACACGATAGAAGACACAGACGGAATTGAACAGCTCTGCAACGCAATAACGGACGAATTAGCACGCGGGTTTGCAGCACAGTTACAAGGGGCAACTCGTGAAATGCAAGTGAGTATAGCGGCGACAATCGGCGTTTCGGGAACGCTGCGGGCGGGAATGACGGCAAAGCAGTTAATCGCACAAGCTGACTCGGCGTTGTACCACGCGAAAAAGGCGGGGAAAAACTACTCTATTTTTAAGGAAGACTAAAGCCCTATGTTTCTGTTCAAATGGCTATGGAAAAATATGCAAGGGGAGCGTCGCAAATGTATTGCGGGGCTGATTCTTGCGTGCTTTGCACAGGTGATTTTGCTGTGTAATCCTTTCGTTATGCGAATTGTAATAAACACCTTCATAGCAGGGGAAAACGCCGCAGAAAACATCGCGACCCAGCAGAATCTGTTATTTTTTCTAATCGGGCTGACAATCGCGATTAACCTGACGCGAACAGGTTTGGTCTATGGAGTTCAAATGCTGTTTGAGGCATTTTCTCAAGGCGCGATTTACCGTATACGCAAGCACTTGTTCGAAAATATGCAGTGCCAAGACGCGGATTTTTACGACCTCTACCGCACAGGGGATATTATGACACGCCTTTCGGGGGACGTGGAGATGATTCGGCACACTATGGCGTGGTCAATCAGAACTATGTTTGAGAATATTGTCTGCTTCACGGCAGTCGGGATTTTCTACTTTACGATTCACCCGCTGATGGCGGTGTGTATGCTTGCACTTACTCCGCTGATTTTTCTTTTTTCGATGTTGCTTCGCAAAAAAGTCGGGCCTTTATTCGGCTTGCAGCGGGAGCGGTTATCAGAACTCAACACGGCGGCAGAGGAGAATATATCGGGGAATCGTGTAGTGAAAGCATTCGCAGCAGAGCAGTATGAAATCGAGCGTTTTGGTGAAGCCAACGAAAAGTATGCGAGCCAGAGCAAAGGTACAGCCGTAACTTGGCTGAAGTATTTCCTGCCCATGGAAGCGACTTCTCAGGCGATTTTCGCAGTGCATTTACTTGCAGGAGGGCTTTTCGCGATTTACGACCCTAACTTCACGATGGGGGATTACATGGCGTTCTCTATGTTGGCGTGGGCGGTGTCCATGCCGCTGAGTACTCTCGGAGTGGTAATCGGTGATTTGAAGAGGTTCACTGCCTCGGCGAATAAAATCATCGAAGTGTATTACAGCCGCCCGAAAATCGTGGAACGCGCCGACGCTGTCGGGGTAGGGGAACTGTTGAAGTGCGGCAAGGAAGCCGGGCTTTGCCCGGCGACGCGCAGCGAACCGAAGGCTTCAGCCGAAGGTGAGCGAAGTGTAATCGCATTCAAGAATGTCAGCTTCGGTTACGACGCGAAGAAACTCGTGCTCAAAGACATCAGCTTTGAAGTTAAAGCCGGTGAAACACTTGTTATCATGGGGGAAACAGGCTCTGGAAAGTCTACTTTAGCGCATTTGATTCCGCGAATGTATGACGTAAACGAAGGTGAGGTCTTGGTATACGGGAGCAATGTCCGCCGCCTCAAATTGAAGCAACTGCGGAAGTCTATAGGCATAGCGACGCAGGAAGTCTTGCTGTTTTCGGATACAATCGAGGGCAACATAGCTTTTTCGAACCCGGAAATGCCGCCCGAAAAAATCCGCGAGTTCGCGCAAATGTCGGCGGCACATGAGTTCATCACGAATACTTCAGACGGTTATGACACAGTCGTGGGTGAGCGTGGTGTGGGGCTTTCCGGTGGGCAGAAACAGCGGATTGCTCTTGCACGCGCGTTAGCGACTTCGCCGCGTATACTGATTCTCGATGATACAACATCGGCGGTGGACTCGGAAACAGAGGCGTTTATTCAAGAGAGCCTTCGCGGGCTTGATTGCACAAAGGTCATTATCGCGGCACGTGTGTCGTCGGCGAAATACGCCGACAAAATCATTGTTCTGCAAGACGGGCGGATTGCGGAGAGCGGCACTCATGAAGAGTTGGTACAGGCGGACGGCTATTACCGCGAAGTATATGAGTTGCAGAAATGAAAGCTAAAGAAGAGATAATCCCAAAGGGCGGGCTTTGCCCGTCCGTTGGGCGAATCTTGACAACAACTAAAGAGCAATATTATAAAGAGGACTAACCATGGCAAAACAAAAACAAATCGCGGAACTTAACCAAAAGCTCGCGAAAGAACTCGAGGAGCTAAAATCCCACGCGCAAGAAATACCCACGGTTGCGCGGAACAAGTTCGACATAGATGAGGAGTTAGAAACGCCTTTCGATGTCAGGCACTTGAAGCGCGCCTTGAGTTATGCGGGGCGGTATAAAAAGCGAATTGCGCTGGGGATTTTCCTCAGTTTGCTTTCGATTGCGGCGGGGCTTGCCGGGCCGGTGATTGCCATGTTCGCGATTGACACGTCAATCCCGAACGGTGATGTGCCGCTGCTGCTGAAACTCGCCGCTGCGATGTTCGCTGCTGTGTTCGCGGGGGTGTTCTTTGCGCAACGCCGCTCGATTGTTATGACACGAGTCGGGCAGGACATAATCCACGACATTCGCGAGGACTTGTTTGCACACTTGCAGAAACTGTCCTTTGAGTATTACGATTCCCGCCCTCACGGCAAGATTTTGGTGCGGTTAGTGAACTATATCAACAGTGTCTCGGAACTCATGACAAACGGGATTATCAACTTCGTCATGGAAATGCTGAACTTGCTTTTTATCGCGATTGCTATGTTCTTTGTATCGTGGCAGTTGGCGTTGGTGGTATTAGGTGGGGTTCCGTTCTTGGTCGGATTCTTGTGGTTTCTCAAGAGCCGTCAGCGCAAGGCGTGGCAAGATGTTTCGAACAAAACTTCTAACATGAACGCATACTTGCATGAGTGCATAGTCGGCGTTAAGATTACACAGGCATTCACTCGGGAAGACGAAAACGCAGAGACTTTTAATCAGCTTTCACGCGCTTACCGCAAAGACTGGATGAGGGCGGTGAAATACTCGCTGTTAGTCTGGCCTATGATTGACAATATCGCGAATATAGTCCGGGGGGCGATTTTTGTTGTGGGCTTGGTGTTTATGGTAGGGGCGGGAATCGGCGGCGGAGCGACACTCGGAACAGTGTCGGCAATGTCGCAATATTCGTGGAGGTTCTGGCAACCGCTGATTAACCTCTCGAACCTCATGAACACGTTTATCACGGCAGTGGCGTATCTTGAGCGAATTTTCGAAGCCTTAGACGAACCGGTCGCAGTAACAGACTCGGAGAATGCAACAAAACTCGCGCCTATTCGCGGCGATGTCGCCTTTGAGGGTGTTACCTTCTCTTACGAAAGCAACAAGGAAGCTAAAATCTTGGAAGACTTGTCTTTCACAGTCAAAGCCGGTGAGAGCGTCGCCCTTGTCGGGCCGACGGGAGCGGGTAAGACTACGATTGTGAGCCTGATTTCGCGCTTCTATAACTTAGACAGCGGCAAAATCACCATTGACGGGAACGATATTTCACAGGTAAAATTAGAGAGTTTGCGCAGCCAAATGGGGATTATGTTGCAAGACAGTGTAATATTCTCGGGGACTGTCATGTTCAACCTCAAGTACGGTAAGCGCGACGCGACTGATGAGCAGGTTCGCGAGGCGTGCAGAATCGTCGGTATAGATGATTTTATCAGCAACAATCTTGAGGACGGTTACAACACTGTCATTAAGGAACGCGGTTCGGGATTGTCGGCGGGGCAGAAACAGCTCATAGCATTCGCGAGGACAATTTTAGCAAATCCGCGAATTTTAGTTCTTGACGAAGCTACAAGCTCAATCGACGCACGAACAGAACGGAATATGCAAAAGAGCCTTGATTTTCTGCTAAAAAATGAATGCCGCACTTCATTCGTGATTGCACACAGATTGTCTACCATTCGCGAGTGCGACAAAATCATGTATGTGGCTGAACGCGGAATCACAGAAGCGGGAACGCACGGCGAACTCATGAGCAAGCGCGGGGATTATTACGCGCTGTACACCGCTCAACAAGCATTTCAGGAGTAAAAACCTATGATTAAAGACGCGATTATAACCTTAGCGCAAAAGCAAGACTTGTCTTACGATACCGCACGAGCAGTCATGGACGAGATTATGAGCGGGGAGGCCACTTCCGTTCAGATGAGCGCGTATCTGACTGCACTTGCACTCAAAGGCGAAACCATTGACGAAATCACGGGGTGTGCGGCGGGAATGAGGGCGCATTGTGTGCGGCTTCTGCACGATATGGACGTACTCGAAATAGTCGGAACGGGTGGCTCATCCGCGAAAAAGCAGGGGACGTTTAATATATCCACAGCGGCGAGTTTAATTGCGGCGGCGGCGGGGATTCCTGTAGCGAAGCACGGAAATCGCAGTGCGTCGAGTAAATGCGGTTCGGCGGATGTGTTGGAAGCTCTCGGTGTAAAAATCGACATTGCCCCGGCTAAAAGCGCGGAGTTGCTTCGCGAAATCGGGATTTGTTTCATGTTCGCGCAGAATTATCATATCGCGATGAAATACGTCGCGCCTGTGAGGCGGGAACTCGGTATTCGGACTGTGTTTAACATACTCGGGCCCCTGACTAATCCCGCAGGAGCTAAAATGCAGCTTATGGGCGTGTATGATGAAGCATTAGTCGAACCCCTTGCGGCAGTGTTAGCAAAACTCGGAGTGAGCAAAGCTCTTGTAGTCCACGGAAGCGAGGGCATTGACGAAGTGTCTCTCACAGCCCCGACTGTAACGTCGCAAGGTATAATCACCCCGGAGCAGTTCGGGTTCGAACGCTGTCGCGAGGAAGACTTACTTGGAGGAGAACCCGCCGAAAACGCGGCGATTCTGCGGGGGATTTTCGAACTCAAAGAACGCGGTGCAAAACGAGATGCGGCAGTTCTTAATGCGGGAGTAGCAATGCACGTAACAGGCAGATATGAGAGCATGGAACAGGCAGTCAAAGCCGCAGAAGAAGCGGTGGACTCGGGGGCGGCGTTAGCGAAGTTAGAATCGTTCATAGAAAGGTCGAACACATGAATATATTGGAACAAATCTGCGACTATACCCGGGAGAGAGTCGCGGCGAAAAAAGCGCATACTCGGCGGTTCGAGAATGCACTGCGGGGAAAAGACACTGCCCGCTCTGCCCCCTCTTCTATGACTTTTATCTGCGAAGTCAAAAAAGCGTCGCCGTCAAAGGGCGTGATTTGCCCTGCAGAAAGCTTCGACCCTCTTGCAATCGCGCGGGGGTATGTTCAGGCAGGAGCGGCGGCAATTTCCGTACTGACAGAGCCGAAGTGGTTCATGGGGGCGGACGAGTATCTGCAAAACATCAGCCGCGAATGCGACATTCCGACACTCCGCAAAGATTTCGTGGTAGATGAGTTTATGATTTACGAGGCGAAGTTCTTAGGGGCGAGTGCCGTTTTATTGATTTGCGCGGCTCTGTCGCAAAGCGACCTTGAGCGGTATCTGAAAATCGCGGAAAACATTGGGCTGTGCGTTCTTGTGGAAACTCACGATGAGCGTGAAATAGACATGGCTCTGGCTGCGGGGGCAAGAATTATCGGCGTGAACAATCGCAATCTCAAAACTTTTGAGGTGGATTTGTCCCTCAGCGAACGTCTGCGCAAGTTAGTCCCGCCCGAAGTGGTGTTTGTGGCAGAGAGCGGGATTCAAACCCGCGACGATGTAGCGCGGTTGGAGGCGGCGGGAGTACAGGCAGTCCTGATTGGCGAAACACTGATGAGAGGCGGTAGCTTAGATTGCTTGAGAGGACAATGACAGAGGGTGTAAAAGTCAAAATCTGCGGATTGTGGCGGCGCGAAGACATAGAAACAATAAACGCTCTGACAACAAAACCCGACTATGTCGGGTTCGTTTTCGCGAAAAGCAAGCGACAGGTAACGCCGGAGCAAGCCGCGATTCTGCGTGAAGCATTAGCAGAACAATCGCCGAAAGTGATTGCAGTCGGGGTGTTTGTAAACGAGCCGATTGCGAACATAACCGCTCTCGTAAAAGCCGGGGCGATTGACATGATTCAACTTCACGGAAGCGAAAGCGTCGAGAACGAGGAGTATATTCGCGAGTTGAAATTACACACCGACAAACCGATTATACGCGCCGCTTTGTCGGAAGCTGCCGATTACCTGCTCTTTGACGCGCCGATTCCCGGGGCGGGCAAAGTTTTTGACTGGAGTACAATTCCTGCTACAAAGAAGCCGTTTTTCTTGGCGGGAGGGCTCAACCCCGATAATGTTGCGGAGGCTATTACCACAGTAAAGCCCTATGCGGTCGATGTCAGTTCGGGGGTAGAACGCGGAGGAGTCAAAGACGCGGCTTTAATCGAAGCGTTTATTTGCGCGCCGATGAATAAAATCGACATACAGAAGTAGAGCCACAACATAGTCGCGGCTGCGGCGGCGAAACTTCCGTAAACTTCACTGAAATTCGCGTACCGCTCTACATAGAGCGAATAGCCGTAGGAGAAGCCGCTCCAGCCCACAGCCGCGAACGCCGCCCCGATGGCGACGCTGCGCCATTTCGGGCGTTTTTCACCTCGAGAGCTGCGAGCGGGGAGCATTCTGTACAACAGCGCGAAAAGCACGAACAAAACAACAATCCCGAAGAGGGAGAGCGATATAGTCAGCATGAATTGCAGTGCAAGAGTGTACAAGACGCTCAGAAGCCTTTGCTTGGCGTGGTTGCGAGAGTTTCGAACCTCTGCGATTTTGTTCAGCCCCCTGATGACAGTGAACATACAGTGAGAAGCTGCCCACAGTGCGGATATTCCTGCGGCGGAGAATAAAGCAACGGGGGCGGTTTTCAGTTGAGCGAGAATCAGCGCGAAGGGCGACAGGGAGATTATCGCGAAGAACGCGGCGGCGGCAGAGTATGCGCGAACAGAGTTAGCTTCAAGGGTGCGGGTAAATTCGCGGACTATGCGATAATAAAATTTTATAGTTCTCATACTGCCAGTATGTGCAGATTTCGTGAAAAAATAACTGTCCATTGTCAATTATCGACTGTCAACTGTCAATTATTTTTTCCCAAATCTCTTGACAAAGGCAGTTTTATATGGTATAATGTAGCGGTATTTATGTCAAACAAAAACAATCGACGGAGTTTATAATAATAATGAATCTTGAGTATTTCAACAATTTAGCCGACCACTTAGCGGAGATGGTTAATATATCGGGGAACAGAGGCTTGGTGCTGATAATTGCCGCCGCTGTTGTGCTTTTCGCGATTATTTTGCTAATCGTGAACGCTGTTGTGTCCGCAAAAAAGCGCAAACTCGCTCTCAAAGCACAAGAGCTTGACGGGATTTTAGAGGCTCTCTACAAAGTTTCGCCGGATATGCTCGTCTGCAAAGACAATATGGGGCTGTTTCAGCGTTGTAATGAGGCTTTTACAGAGTTTGCGGGAATGGGCGAGTCGCAGTTAATCGGCAAAAGCCTATCCGAACTCGAGAGTTTGTCTGAGCGGTTCAACGGCGAAATAGTCGCGGCGGACAGAAAAGCAGTCGCCGAGGGAATAACAGTGAGGTTCCGCCAAGAGCTTGAATATCCTGACGGAAGCAGCAAATTTTTCGAAAGTGTGAGAACGCCTGTTCTTCGCCAAAAAGGCACATCTAAAGGGATACTCTGCATTTTCCGCGATTTGACGGAAGTCAACGACGCACATCGTAAAAGTGAAGAACTCAGCTCAAAACTCACAGAGTTCGAGAAGTTCGCACAGAAAGACATAGATTTCGAGAACCAAATCAATGAACAAGCCAAGCGAATCGCGGTTCTTGAGGCGGATTTGCTCGCATCACGCAAGGGGGCTTTTTGCTTGAAAGCACTCAAGTATATAGCGGCGATGGGGGGCGCATTAAGCGACGATAATCTGCCGATGTATGCCGACCACGTCATTTCAATCAAAGAAGATGCGGCAAAAATCGGGGCGGAAGAATTAGCGAAACGCGCCGCAGACCTCGAGAACGCTGTTGATTATCAAGACCGCGATTTCATCAAAGCCAATCACCCGGACTTTATTGGGGAACTCAGCAAAACCCTCGGCGAGTTAGACGCAGAAATGCAGGCGCGTAATAAACCCTTATGACTTGCATAATCGTTGGTGCAAGCCCCGAATGTG
This sequence comes from Oscillospiraceae bacterium, assembly GCA_009784765.1. Lineage (GTDB taxonomy): Bacteria > Bacillota > Clostridia > Oscillospirales > Ruminococcaceae > Ruminiclostridium_E. The sequence continues at coordinate 11,711 of WQXP01000012.1, forward strand.
CCGCAATCGCTGAACACGAGAACGCACAAGCTTTTGTAATCGCCGTTGACGGCGGGTATGACCGCCTCACAGAATGCGGCATTGTTCCCGACTTAGTCATCGGCGATTTTGACTCCCTCACGGGAAAGTTGCCCGTTACTGTCGAAACACTGCGATTTCCGCAGGAGAAAGACGAGTCAGACACGGAACTTGCCGTGCAGGAAGCAATTCGGCGGGGTTGTAAAGCTTTTCGCATATACGGCGCACTCGGCGGGCGGCTTGACCACACCCTCGCGAATATCGCGCTGATGATTTCGCTCAGCGAACGCGGGTATGATTGCCGCTTAATCGGCGAACGCGAATGGCTCACGGCTGTTGTTTCGAACAGCAGATTTAAGCTTGACTGCGCCACCGGGCAGACTGTGTCTGTATTCACGGCTGATGAGTCGGCACACGGCGTTACGTTGACAGGCTTCAAGTACCCTCTCGCGAATGCGGTCTTACAGCGCGGAACTCGCGGACTGAGCAATGAGGTTACGGAATAAAGAGCGGTGGTGGAAGTCAAGTCGGGGGCTTTGGTTATTGTTGTGAATACGGAACATAAAGAAGAGGAGTAAGTCATGAAAAATCGAGTTTGGGCAATGTTACTTGCAGTTGTAATTCCACTGCAATTTCAGTCCGCTTTCGCATTCAGCGAGGGTTTTGCGCGGGTTCGCCAAAACGACGTGTGGAGATTTATCGACAAGTCCGGCAATTTTGTCTTCATGGAATCTGCTCCTGACGGCTTCGCAAACGCTCGGTGTTTCAAGGAAGGCTTTGCAGGAGTGTATAGAAGTACAACATGGCAATTTATTGACGCGACATCAGAAATGTGAATACACTCCGCTTCGGAGTGGTTGAGGTGCAAGAACGCGGAACGCCGCGCCGCGAAAAACTCCGCTGTCGGAACGCTCCTCGAATGGACACGAACAAAATTTTTCTTAAAAACCCCTTGACAAATCAAAATTAGTATGATATAATGATAAAGTTGTTGATTCAACAGCGGACAAGTCGGGCTTTGCCCGGCGACACGCAGGTGTACCGAAGTGGTCATAACGGGGCGGTCTTGAAAACCGTTTGGGTGCAAGCCCACAGGGGTTCGAATCCCTTCACCTGCGAACCTAAAATCAAAAAAGCGTTGAGTTTAACTCAACGCTTTTTTGATTAGACCTCCACGGAAACCCTGAGCGAGTGGATTTACGAAGCGAATTTTTCGTCAGGCAAGGCGAATTTTCGCAGCAATGCTTTGTGCATTGCAAGAAAATTTAACGAAGTATGGCGAAAAATTCGCCGTAAAGCCGCCGCGAACGGGTTTTCGTGGAGGTCTATTTTGTAATCTACATCTTACTCGCTGCGAAGTGCTTCGACTGCGTCTTTCTTAGACGCCATCTTTGCGGGGAGGCTTCCGCCGAGAACAGTCAGTGTCGTGCTGAGGATTAAAAGCCCTGCAACGTGGAGGATATTGAGCTGTGCCACGTCGGGAAGGTTGGTGAGTTCTTCTATGACGATGTTGGCAGGAAAAGTCAGCCCCCATGCAATCACAATGCCGATTATGCCTGAGCAAACGCCGATGATGAACGTCTCAGCGTTAAACACGCGGGTTACGTCTTTCTTTCGCGCCCCGAGTGCGCGGAGTATGCCTATTTCTTTAGTTCGCTCAAGGACAGAGATATAAGTGATAATCGAAATCATAATCAGTGAGACTATGAGGGAGATACTCGCGAATGCAATCAATACAATGGCGATTGCGTTGGTTATTTCAGACATGAAGCTCAGCAGCCCGCCCGCCATATCGGTGTAGAAAACTTTGTCTTCTTGCTCCCGCGTTTCGAATGAATGTGTGTCTAAATTCCAGACAGAAGAGTCGTTCCAAGCGTCCAAGTATTCGAGAAGCGCGTCTTTTTGTTCAAAACTGCGCGGGTAGATTGTAACGCCTACAGGAGTGGACGAACCTCCGAAAGCTTGCAGAAGCATATCTGATTGAGTTTCCGCATCGGGGCTGATGAAATCCATCATCATGAAGCGGCGGTCGGTGAATGACACCTGCACATTTTCGTCTTTGATTGCTGTTACTACTTCCGAGGCGTGGGAGTTTTCGATTACAAAGTTCAACAGCGCGTCAGAGTAGAGTACGCCGTCGTTAGTAACGCTCATCATGCGCTCTTCGTTGCCGCGGAATATACCGACGATTCGCAGAGGAACATTGCCGTCTGCGTCCCACATTTGCTCATAGTTGGTGTTCTGCGTAACGATGTATTTGGTGATTCCGTCATCATCTTCCGGTTCAGGGAGTGCGTCATGCTCTTCCAAGAACGCAAGCAAA
>WQXP01000013.1 GCA_009784765.1 Oscillospiraceae bacterium
CGGCTCACTGCGCGTCGTCGGGCAAAGCCCGACTTCCTTGCCGACTTCGTTCGCCTGCGGCTCACTGCGCGTCGTCGGGCAAAGCCCGACTTCCTTGCCAGGCTTCCCCGAAATCCGTGCATAACCTGAAGCGGCGTGCCCTGCATTCGCCTCATGCCGCACGAGAACGTGTTGTATGAGTTTCGAGGCGGACAGTTCGTGATAGAACGGGCAAATCGCCGCCCCCGGATAACCGAAGATGGTTGTTACGCCCTCTTTCTCAAGGCATTTGACTAAAGCCTTAGCTGCATTCATTAAAGTTTATTCCCCTTTTTCAGCTAATTCGCGCAATTGCGATTTACCGCTAAGCTCGCGAAAAGTTTCTTTTGCTGCTTCATAATCATCAAGCGATTTGCAACCGTCGAGAATCTGCAACACCAAAGACATAATTGATTTGAATTGATAGTCTGTCATATTCCGTAACTTCTCCTTACAATATCTAAAATCACAATCTATTATACACTAAATAAAATAAAATGTCAAGAAAAATATTGACTTTTTTGAAAAAATGTGGTACACTCACAATTAGTATTACTAACTAATGAGGTAAAAATCATGGATTTCAGAAAAATACCAACCCTTAATTCAACCCCGTCGCTTTTAGGCTACGGCTGTATGCGCTTCCCCGAAAAAGACGGCAAAATCGACAAAGAGCAGAGCTATGCTATGCTTGATGCGGCAATCGCAGGAGGCGTGAACTACTTCGATACCGCGTACATCTATCATAACGGCGAGAGCGAACCTTTCATGGGCCAATATTTCAAAGAGAACCTCTCGACTAAACCCCGCGACAGCTTCTACATCGCGACTAAACTGCCGACTTGGGAAGTGAACTCTCTTGAGGACGCGAAGCGCATTTTCGCTCAGCAGTGTGAGCGTCTGCAGGTGGATTATATCGACTTCTACCTACTCCACGACCTGAAGCTTGACAGGTTCGAAAAGATGGAAAAACTCGGTGTGTATGACTATTGCCGCGAATTACAGGCACAGGGAAAAATCAAACACCTTGGGCATTCTTCCCACGAGAACGCCGAAAACTTCGCGAAAATCGTAGATGCCCGCGACTGGGACTTTGTTATGCTCCACCTCAATTATATGGATTTAGACAATCTCAAACTGTACGAATATGCAGTCGCGAAAGGCGTTCCCGTGTTTGTCATGGAGGGGGTCAAAGGCGGTTCGCTTTCGAAACTGCCTGATGATATTGCTCCTCATTTCACTGCCCTGAACCCCACTGCTACTCCTGCGTCGTGGGCTTTGCGCTGGGCAGGGAGCCTCTCTGACTCCGGTCGTCCTCCGGCTGAAGCCTCCGGCGACCTCCGCGGGGGCGAGCAAAGCCCGCCCTCCTTGGCTGTCAAATGCATTCTCTCGGGAATGTCAAGCATGGAGCAGGTGCAGGATAACTTAGCGACTTTCAGCGGATTCAAGCCGCTGTCAAATGAAGAACACGCGGCAATCAAGCGTGTGGAGGTGGATTTACGCAAACGAGTCCGCTGTAACTGCACGGGCTGTAACTACTGTATGCCTTGTCCTGCAGGGGTGAATATCCCGTGGGTGCTGTCAATCTGGAATAACTGGGGTATTTATGAAAATCGCGGGCATTCTAATTGGGAGTGGAGCATGGTAGGCGCGGATTCCCGCCCTGCGAAATGCACCGAATGCGGCGCGTGTAACGCGATTTGCCCGCAAAAAATCGACATTATCGCGGACTTGAAACGCGCCGACAGCGAGTTAGAGGGCTTAGCGTGGTGAGCGGCTTCAAATTACTAACCACAGACAACAACGCCCGTCGCGGAGTTCTTGAAACGCCAAGAGGCGAAATCCAGACCCCTTTCTTCATGAACGTCGCGACTGCTGCCGCAATCAAAGGCGGCGTGAGTGCGCCTGAACTCGCGGAACTGAAATGCCAAGTGATGCTGTGTAACACCTATCATCTGCATATCAGACCGGGGGACGAGCTGATACGCGATATGGGCGGGCTTCATAAGTTCACGAACTGGAGCAAACCCATTCTTACAGACTCGGGGGGGTTTCAAGTGTTCTCTCTCGGCGGGTGGGAGAAAAATCGCGTCAAAATCCGCGAAGAGGGCGTACAGTTCAGTTCGCATATCGACGGGAAGAAAATTTTCATGGGGCCCGAAGAGAGTATGCAGATTCAATGCAATCTCGGCGCGAATATCATCATGGCATTTGATGAGTGTATTCCGAGCGGGCAAACCCGCGACTATGTTATCAAATCGGCAGACAGAACCACTCGCTGGCTTCAACGCTGTATCGCGGAATTGGAGCAATTGCGAAGCCCTCAACTGCTTTTCGGAATAAACCAAGGCGGAACTTTTACGGACATTCGCGTTCAGCATATGAAAGACATCGCGGAGTTAGACCTGCCCGGATATGCAATCGGGGGATTGGCAGTCGGGGAAGCGAAGGACGATATGTTCCGCGTTATCGAAAATGTAGTTCCAAATATGCCAGCCCACAAGCCCAGATACCTCATGGGAGTAGGCACTCCCAGCGACATAATCGAAGCGGTGTGGCGGGGAATAGATATGTTCGATTGCGTTATGCCCACGCGAAACGCACGGCACGGAACTTTGTTCACGAGCAAAGGAATAATGCACATAGTCAACGCGAAATTCGCGAAAGACGACCGCCCGATAGACGAGTCGTGCGGTTGCCCGACTTGTCGGAGCTTCTCCCGCGCTTACGTGCGGCACTTATTTAAGTCGCAGGAGTATCTTGGGGGGCGGCTTGCGTCGGTGCATAATCTGTATTTCTACAACAATCTTATGGAAGATATTCGCAGGGCAATTGAAAACAAAGAGTATGACAAGTTCAGGAACGAGTATTCGGAAAGGTTAAGCCAACACTACGATGAGTAATATCTCTGCTTATTTTGACAACGGGGCGACGACAAAAATCAGCGACAGAGCATTGGAAGCAATGCTTCCTTTTCTGCGGGAACAATACGGCAATCCGTCGTCGATTTACACACTCGGGAGGGAGGCGGCGAAGGCTATTTCCCGGGCAAGAGAACAAGTCGCGCTGGCTTTGAACTGTGAGCCCGGTGAAATTTTCTTCACAGGGAGCGGAAGCGAAGCGAACAACTGGATTTTGAAAAGCTACGGCAACATCATAATGAGTGAGTTTGAACATCACGCTGTATTACACGCGGTAAAAAGCGACTCGAATATAACTCTGCTGCCGGTTTACGATAAGGGGTTTGTAAAAGTCGCTGACTTGAAAGCCGCAATCACGCCTGAAACGGAGCTTGTATCCGTCATGTTTGCGAATAACGAAATCGGTACAATCCAGCCAATCGCTGAAATCGGCGCGGCTTGTAAAGAATGGCGCGAAAAAGGAGTCCTGTTCCACACGGACGCAGTTCAGGCAGTGGGTTCTGTTCCGATTGATGTGAAGGCAATGAACATTGATATGCTCTCTCTGTCTGCACACAAGTTCCACGGCCCGAAAGGAGTCGGCGCGTTATATGTCCGCAAAGCTGTCCAGAAATCGCTGTCGTCGTTCATTCAAGGAGGGGCGCAGGAGTCGGGCAAACGTGCAGGAACTGAAAACGTCGCGGGGATTGTCGGTTTAGGGGCGGCTCTCGAAGAAGCGGTCGCGGGGATTGACGCGAAGAACGCCGCTCTTCTCGCTAAGCGAGAGCGGATTTGCAGCGCAGTTTTGGCTCTGCCGAAAGTGCGACTCAACGGCGATTTGCAGAGCAGGCTCGCGGGGAATTTGAACTTCAGCTTCGCGGGAATCGAGGGAGAGGCTCTGCTGTTGTTGCTTGACATGGGCGGAATCGCCGCCTCAAGCGGAAGCGCGTGTACCTCCGGTTCTCTTGACCCCTCTCACGTGTTGTTGGCTTTAGGATTGCCCCACGAAATCGCACACGGCTCGCTGAGGATTACCATGTCGCGCTACACCACAGACGAAGAAGTGGATTTGCTTCTCGCAAAACTCCCGCTGATTGTGGAGAGGTTGCGGACTATGTCGCCTATATGGAATAATTAAGGAGAATATAACAAAATGTACACAGAACAAGTCATGAAACACTTTGCGAACCCGCAGAACGTGGGCGAACTCGAAAATGCAGACGCAATCGGAGAAGTCGGGAATGCGCGGTGCGGGGATATAATGAAAATCTACCTGAAAATTGAAGAGAATGTCATCAAAGATGTAAGCTTCAAGACATTCGGGTGCGGCGCGGCAATCGCAACATCAAGTGTCGCCACAGAGCTGATTAAAGGCAAGACTCTTGAGGAAGCACTCGCGCTTTCGAACAAAACAGTGGTACAGCAGCTTGGGGGGCTTCCCGCCCCGAAACTCCACTGCTCTGTGTTGGCGGAACAGGCAGTCAAAGCTGCGATTGCGGATTATTACAGGCGGCAAGGGGTTGACCCGTCGCTGTTTGTTCAGATTCCCGAAGACGACGAACACCATTGTTGCGGGCAGGGCAACAACTGCGGGTAAAAGTGAACAAAAATCACCGCGAAATTTGTCTATTTTGCATATAGATTTTATCTTGATAATATGTTATAATATATAAAGCAAAAGAAGGGATAAGCCCAAAGGGCGGGCTTTGCCTGTCCGTCGGGCGAATCTTGACACCAACTAAAGGTGTGATTTATCAATTCTAAAATAAATAAAAAAAGGAGTTTATTCCCATGGAAGCAAAAACCATTCAATGTAGGTGTAAACGGATGTTGCCTATTCCGAAAAACCATACCGGAATAGTAAAGTGTGAGTTTTGCGACACCGAAATGAAAATCGAGGGGCCGTCCAAAAATGCGGCGATTAACGAAAAAGACAAAATCCCCTATGGTATTCCGCTGAAATGCACACCCCTTGATTTGCATACCTACTTAGTCAACGCGCTTTGTAATTCGCCGACGCTGCCGGTAGACGTGTTTGACAATGCTGAAGTACTCCGCGAAGAACGCTATTACATCCCTGCGTTTCAGTTCAGTTGTAATGCCGACGCAGATTTCTCTGTGCGAATCGGTGAGCAGAAAACCCGCCCTGTTTCGAAGGGATACGGCAAAAGCCAATACATTACCAACGAAACTTATATCGACTGGTCGACGCGCGAAAGACGCTCGAAAGTCAGCAAAGATGTTTATGTTTCGGGGAATCTTAACTTCATCAAGTATGTCGAAGCACTGTATATAGACTACTGCTCGCGGAACTTTGTTGACATTGAGGAAATTTGGGAAAAGTACGACCCTCCCGGAACACAGGCTCTGCCTTTCGACCATACGGAAAACAAAGCCTTTAACGAACACGCCGTTCCTTTTATGGCTCACTTAACTGAGGAAAAAGCGAAAGAAAAACTCGCGGAAGAACGCTATGTAGACAATTTCCGCATGGAAGAACCCAGCGTTACCAAAGACGTAGCCCGCGTTCATCTCGGAACTTATCGCATTGTGTACACCTACGGCGGAAACGAATACTATCTGTGGGTTACGGGCGACGGCGATTATATGTACAATGAGGGTCTCCCCCAAGACTGTACCCGCGCGCAGACTCTTCAGGAAATGAACGGGCGGCTTCGCCAATTACAGGAAGCCCATAAAAAAGAAGACGACAAAGTTCTCTGGTTGTCGATTATCACCTGCGGAATCTATTACTTCGCGGCAGGTTGTAAAGACAAGAAGATAGCACGTCAGCAAGAACAGGCGAAAATGCAAGCAGAAATCGACGCTTATCACGCGCTGTTAGACAACGTCAAGAACGCATTCCGCACGCACAACGGCAGGCTTCGCGGAATATATGAGGGTGTGTGAACATCATGACTTGTAACAATTGCAGAACCCCTTTGGCACTCGGGGCAAGGTTTTGCCCCAAGTGCGGGGCGACTCAGAACGCTGCACCGCCACCGAGCCACAACGCGCCTGCAGGAGGGGTCTATCACCGCCCTCCGCCGCCACCACAACAGCAGTTCGCGCCGCCACCACAGCAGCAGCCGCCGCCACCGTCGCCGCAGCAGTACACGCCACCGCAGCCGAAAAAGTCTAAGGCTTCTTGCGGGCTGATTTTCGGGATTATCGCGGGAATCCTCACTCTCGGCGGAATCGGAATTGCCGCACTCGTCGTGTTCGTTCTGCCCGGAATCCTTGAGCCGGAAACGCCGACTCTGCCTACCATTAACCATGGAACTCTGCCGTGGGAGTCGCCCGGGGTCAGCCTTCCGAATAATGACAACACTTCCCCGGGGGAATTTCTTACCGCTTCGCAAATTTACTCACAAAATAAAGACGCGATTTTTCAAGTCTATGTATATCAATCCGGACAGCACGTAGGTTTCGGAAGCGGCTTCTTCGTCAGTGAAAGCGGAATCGCCGTTACTAACCATCATGTGTTAGACGGAGCGACTTCTGCGAAAGTCGTCATGGAAGACGGCAGCGAATACAACATCATCGGCTATTATTCCTATGAGCTTCTCGGGAACGACGTTGCGGTGTTTCAAGTAGACGGACGCGGAAACACCTTCAACGCCCTGAGCGTCGGCAATTCGGACGCTGTGCAAATCGGCGACAGTATCTATGCGATTGGCGGCCCCGAAGGCGACCCGCTTACAATCACAGACGGGATTATCTCGCGCTTTGCTACCGAACTCGTGCGGTTTGACGGCTACGCCATTGAGGGAATGCTTCAGCACACCGCCGCTATTTACGGCGGAAACAGCGGCGGGCCTCTTCTGAACAATCGCGGTGAGGTAATCGGCATTAACGCGGCAGGGCGTTCCGACAGAGCCAGCGTCCAGTTCGCGATTCCTATTAACTATGTAACTTTCCCCGCTTCTAATGCACCGCTTTACTCCCTCCCGATTGGTTCGGGTTCACCTCAACAGCCGCCTCCGCCGACACAACCGCCGCAAATACCGCAACAACCCGGTGATGCAGGAATAGTCGGGACGTGGCTCTGCAACTGCAGTTCGCAGGAGTGGTGGTGCCTCATGAGTTTCAAAGCAGACGGGCGTTTCACAGACTATGACAATGACAGCGGCACTTTCCGGATTGTCGGCAATTTTCTTGAAGTCGATTTCGATGAATATGGAGACTTTTCTCTCAGATATGCCCTGAGCGGCGACGAAATGACACTCGAGGGACACCGCTTGGTACGGCAAATCGACAGCGTTACGCCAAATCCGAACCTGCCGCAACCCCCCGCGAACGCTGATATAATCGGGCAGTGGCAATGCTTTGACCCTCCTGAAACACACGGTTGGTTCTGCGGCCTTACATTCAACGCCAACGGGCGATTCACCGACCGCGACGGCGACAACGGAACTTACACGATTTTCGGAAATTCGCTCACCCTTGTTTTTGCCTTCGGCAGTGAGTTCACTTTCGGATTTGAGCTCGGCGGAAATACACTTAACTTGTACAACGACGGCATTTTACTCGCGACACTCATGCGATAAAACAACATGAAAAGAAGGATTGGGGCTTTTCCCAATCCTTCTTTTTAGTCGAAATCGCGGTCGCTGAGACCGTAGACGCTGTCCTCTAATCCGTAGTCATCATCGTCTGTGTGGCTTGAAAATCCGATGAGTTCATCTTCGTCGTCGTCTTCATCATCGTCGCCGAAATCATCGTCATCTCCTAATAAATCGCGTTCGTCCTCATCTGCTTCGTCAACCTCGTCGGTAATTTCGTCGATTGAGTCAATGACGATTAAATCATCAAGCCCGACAGTGTTAATTTTGCCCCCGCCGAAAGCGCGTTCTTTGGCTTTCTCCATGGTTCTCTCTTTTACTATTCTGCTCATATTTATGTCCCCCTTTCATGTAGAATTAGTATCATTATATACTGAAAGCCCGCGAATGTCAATAAAGTTTGCGTAAAGCTTTAGTAAAGGTTTTGTAAATTTTTTGTCGGAAACTTTTTTTCGACAGTAAATGACTTCTTAATATGAAAAAGTTGCTTTTATTCATGCTCATTGTGGTGCTTTTCGCGTCGAACTTGCCGCTGCTGCAAACAAGCACGCAAGCACTCACGCTTTTGCCGCCCCCCGAATACGCCCGCAATTTCCGCTTACCCGGGAATATGCGCGGTGTTGTTTTGCGTCCTGAGTTCTCGGAGGAAAATGAGCTGCCGACGATTCCGGGGGCGCGGTTCGCGGAAATCGCTGCTCTCGGCATGAACACCGCCATAATCGAAACAACGGTAACAAAAGACGGGCGGCAGGTTCTCATTTATGATACCGACATTAACCGCCGCGCCGAAAATGAAAGCGACCCGCTCTCTGCTGCCCTTGACGCGGCGCAAAGCTGTGGGCTGAGCGTGTTTTTGGTGTTAGATTTATCGGCATTCTCCCGGGATTTGAACACGCTGATTGCACAGGTTCACAAATTCGTGAGGCTTTATCGCGCAGACGGAATAATCCTTGACGGCTTCGGGAACACCCGCTGTGAAGAGAGTTTCACGCGCTATATGGCGCAGGGTTCGGGGATTGGCTACGAAAATTGGCTCTATGAAGAGGCGCAGTTGTTGTTCACGGCGGCGGCGAACACAATCAAAATCACCGACAATGCTGTACCCGTCGGGATTATGCTTCGCGATGTGTGGGCGAATTTCACCCGCGACAGCCGCGGCTCAGGGACTTCTGCTGCACATGAGTCTTACTTCGACTCATTCGCAGACACACTCTCCTTCATTGAAAGCGGACACGTTGACTTCGCTGTCGCACATACTCCCGACGCGCTGACTAACGCAAGCGTTCCCGTGCCTTTCGAGGCGATTGCCGCTTACTGGAATCGTGCTTGCACTGAATCCGATATTGCGCTGTACATAATGCACCACAATCAGCGAATGGGGGAAAACAGCGCGGGCTGGCTCGGAGAAGACCAACTTCTGCGTCAGATTTCCTACGCTCGTACCTTGTCTGCTTACGGGGGGAGCGTGTTTAACTCCCCTGAAGCACTGCGTGCAAACCGCCTCAAAAGCACCGATACTTTGCGGGCGTTTTTCGCCGCCGAAATAGACGAGGAAACCCTCTTTGAAGATATGCGATTGGAGCTTCCACGCTCGCTGTCATTCACCACCCAAGACGCTATGGCGATTTTCCAAGGAACCCACGACAACAACTTCCCTGTGTATATCAACGACACGGAAATAGTCCTCAATGAGGCGGGGAGTTTCTATATCGAAATGCCTCTCGAGATTGGCACAAATCGTTTCGCCCTTCTGCATAAGGGGCAGGCTGCGCAGTATACCATAGAGCGGCGAATTATCGCCCTGCACTCCATTGACGCAAGCCTTGAAGCCCGCACAGGCACAAAGCTCGAGGTTGAAGGCGGAACTGAAATCGCCGTTACCGCAGTCGCTTATCGCGGCGCGAATGTGTCTGCGAACATCAACGGAAGGACAGTAACACTCACACAGCAGAACGTGCCTCTTGATGACCCTGTACTGAACGTGTCATACGCGCTGTTTTCGGGAACTTTCACCGCCCCCGAAGGGATTATAAGCCGTGAGCAAGACTTGGGGCAAATCCGCGTGAGTGCGTCATATCGCGGGTTCACGAACAGTATTCTTGGGACGAACATTCGCGTAATCGCGCTTCCTGAGCCACCTCCGCCGCCCCCTGAGCCGCCGCCGCCCTCGGAAGTTACCTGGTATGCGCCTGATGCCGACAGTGCGGGTTCGCAAGAAGTCGTCGGGCGGATTCCCCCTGTCCGCACGAGCAGTGAGTCAGCGCGTATAGTGCGGATTTTGCGGGATAATACTCATGTTTTCGCGGCGAACACCACAGGAATAACCCGGGACCCGACCCTGTCATATCTGCCTGCAGGAACGCGGGAATATTTCCGCTCTCAAGTGGGGGAGTTCTACACGACAACGAGTGGGCGGCGGGTTCGCGCTGCGGACGCGGCACTCGAGAATGGTACGGGATTCGGGGAGAATGCCCTTGTGGCACTTGCTGCGGGAAGTTCCGGGCGAAATGCGTTTCTGCGCTTCTCACTCGATACGCGAACGGCGTTTAACATCGGCACAAGCTGGATTGACTTCCATACGGCTTGGGGCGGAGATTACAACCTCCGTGAGTTCGCGCCGACCCATGTGTATATTGACTTTGATAACGTAACCTCTGTCACACAGCTTCCGTCCTTTGAGCATAACCCGGTGTTTTCGGGCGGGAAATGGGAGACAATTACAGTAAGCGGTGTTACTAAGTTTCGCTTGATTTTACAGCTACGCACACGGGGAGTTTACGCAGGGCATTACGCGACGTATAACGCTTCAGGGGAACTGTTCATAACTTTTCGCAACTTGGGCAACAGCCTTTCGGGTTTGAACATAGTCATTGACCCCGGACACGGCACGACTGAAAGCGGCGGGTTTGACCCCGGGGCAGTCGGGCATATTCGGGAGGCAGACGCGAATCTGGCGACAGCGCGATTGCTTCGGGACGAGCTTCGCATACGCGGCGCGAACGCTACTGTTCTGCCCACCCATGAGCAATTCATCGCGCCCTTAGACCGCCCCGATGTTGCGCGAAGCCGGCACAGCGCGGATATGTTTATTTCCCTGCACTGTAACGCCGTTCGCGGAAACGCACAAGCGGCAGGGCAAGAAGTCTGGTACTTCAACAGCTTTTCCCAGCCTTTGGCAGCGAGCCTTTCGGCGAGCATGGCGGCGTATTTCCGAGCCGAAGTCTACCCCGACCGCGTCGAACGCAATCGCGGGGCGAAATACGCGCCGTTTTTGGTAACGCTCCCGCAAGACTTTCCGTCGGTATTAGTCGAAATGGGGTTTGTGACTAACATGGAAGACGCAATGGCACTCGCGAATGAACAGCATCAAAGAGGGATTGCCAAGGCAATCGCAGACGGTGTGCAAAATTATCTTAAATAAAGAAGTAATTTACCATAATAAAAGTATTGACAAAGGTAAATTCATGTGGTATAATGTAGTGTAAGGATTAGCCGAAAAGGCTTTTCGATAAATTTAACAAAATACAAAGGAGAACAAATTACAATGAAAACACGTATCTCTACAAAAAGGCTCATTTCTCTGTTCATCGCGCTTACAATGATTGTAAGTATGATTCCCATGGTTACGCTGAGCGTAGCTGCCTACGAAATCCCGTATGAAGTCAAGATTGCTGTGCGCAGCACTGACCCTGACCAGTTTTGGCTCAGCGACGCCATCTCCGTAACAGGCACAGGTACTTACAAAGGCACTGTTCACGTAAACGGTGAAACCGACAGCCTTGTTGCAGTTGCGATTTCCACGACTATGCCCGACGGTGGCAGCCCTTTCAATGACAAAGAGGTTGAATGGCTCATGTGTGTAAGATGTAAAGGGCTTCCGACAAGTCGCTCTTGCCCAAAATGTGACTACGCCGAAGGCCTCGGTGACCCTCGTGTTCACCCGGATTGGGACGAATATGTTACCAGAATTGAGAAAATCACCGTCAACAACAGTGTTGTTCTTCAATCCGGTTTCCTTGACCGTTTCAAAAGACAAGACGAACCTGTTGCTTACATCGGCTTGGTTCACATGGAACTGTGGAACGGCTGGTGGCTTCCGCACAACAAAATTTCTCCTGTTGACACTTTCATAGGTGTTTGGGGCGAAGAAGTATGCTTCCGTCTCGAATCAGGTGCGGCGATTGAAACTTTCGAAATTGAGTTCACCGTGTTTGACCCTTCTGAAGTTCCTCAAAAAGCTGCGGCTACCCCCGAACAAGGCGTGAACCTCTACCTTGCGGCAGAAGCGGGTGACGGCACATCTATGGGGCCGTTCTCTACCGGCACTGCGACTAATGTTACCGGAAACGGCACGTTCAGCGCGGAAATTAGTTTCCCGGCAGGAACGAAAAACGTCAGCAGGCTCGCGATTTTATCAGAAGGCGGGGACTTCTGCCCCGTAATTCCTCTTCACGGCAAAGCTACACCCGCCCCTGAAGCGTGGAGAAGCAATGCACACTTGATTATCGAGTCAATCGAGATTGGCGGAACTTCAATCGGCTCCCCTGCGACAACCCGTTGGAACACCCGCGTTGACGACACTTCTGCTGATTTGAACAGCCACTTCATCGCTCAACCGAGTACAGACGGCTCTTTCAACGCAATGGCTAACTATGTTGACATTCCTTTGTGGAACGGCTTGTACGAACCTTCAAGAATTTTGAGGGAAGGCGTTATTATGCAAGCTCCTTTCAAAATGGGCGATTCTGACGTAGTAGGCTTCTCCCTTTTAACTTTGGCAGATATAACTTCTCTCAAAGTAAACTTCCGCATTGAGGGCATTGCAGGCACTACTGAACCCGACCCTGTTTGCACCGGCAACGCGGCGACTTGCAAAGTTCCGAATTGCACGGCTTGTGCTACTACCCCTCCTCCTGTTTGCACAGGAAACAAAGACACTTGCACAGTTACTGGCTGCACAGCTTGTGACCCCGGCAATCCTCAATCCACACCTGCGTTCTGGCGTTCAAGCGGATTGGTAACAGCGGCTTCACGGGCGCGTTGGGCGGCGGATAATACTGCAAAAGCGGACATTAACGACGCTTTGCAAATCTTGCGTTCGATTATCGGGCTTCAGAACGAAATCGCCGATTCGCCTTTAGCGCAAGCGGCGTCGAACATCAAGTCTACAAGCGGAATGCCTGACATCAGCGACGGGCTTCAAGTTCTTCGTTCGATTATCGGGCTTGACAACGATATTAAAGTTCCCGGCGCATAAGCAAAAGAAGAGTAATACGAACACCCCCCGAGAGGTTCGGGGGGTGTTATGTGAAGCGGAGGAATAACAATATGGGGAAAATCATCACGATTGCAAATCAAAAGGGCGGTGTAGCCAAAACGACGACTGCCATTAACCTTTCGGCGGCTCTCGGGCAGCTCGGCAAGCGCGTGCTTCTCGCGGACTTAGACCCGCAGGGCAACGCTTCGTCGGGATACGGAATCCGCGCTGTTGACAAGAAAAAGCTTGAACTCACCTCTTATGATGTGATTATGGGGCTTGCGCGCCCTCATGAAGCGATTATCAAGACGGGCTTCTCGAATGTGTGGCTCTTGCCGGCTACTCAGGAACTCGCGGAGGCAGAAATAAGATTACTTAAATTCGAGCAGAAGACTTTGCAACTGCGAAAAGCACTCTTGCAAATCAAAGATGAGTATGACGTGATTATCGTCGATACTCTGCCTTCTCTCGGGGTGCTTGCGCTGAACACGCTTTCGGCTTGCGATTCGATTATTGTTCCTATGCAGTGTGAGCCTTACAGCCTTGAGGGAGTCAGTGAGCTTTTCGCGACAATCAAGCGCATTAAAAAGAACGTGAACAAGTCTTTGCAAATCATGGGGATTGTCTTTACCATGGTTGATACGCGGCTTACGGTCAATCGCGATGTTATGAGGAAAATCAAGCGTGAGTTCCCTGCTGATGCCCTGTTCTCGACTGAGATTCCACGCAACGTCAAAATCGCGGAAGCTCCGAGCCACGGCACGCCGATTGCTTATTACGCCCCCGATTCTAAAGGAGCAGAGGCTTACGCGCGCCTTGCGAAAGAAGTGCTGAAGCGAATCTGATTTCGCCGCTCCACAACTGTCAACTGTCAATTGTCAATTGTCAATTGTCAACTGTCTTCCCATCTGACAGGCGAACGACACGAGTCGCGGTTTGGGCTGCGTTCTCGTCGTGGGTAATCAGCACGATTGTTCTGCCCTGCTTATTGAGGGCAAGGAGCGTGTTCATGACTTTTGCGCCA
>WQXP01000014.1 GCA_009784765.1 Oscillospiraceae bacterium
CACCCTTATCGCTATGGCGGAGAATCCCCGGCACAGACTGTCGCGAACTTAGGCTCGTATATTCGCTACATTCATGTGAAAGACTCTGTGGTGGTTGACGGTAAATCGCAATACAAGCTCATGGGCGATGGTGATTTGCCGATAAAAGAAATGCTCGGCGAACTCACGAAAATCGGATATGACGGATATATTTCCTTAGAGTGGGTAAAACGCTGGGCAGGGAATTTAGAAGAGGCGGGGATTGTTTTCCCGCATTTCGCAGGGTATATGAAGCCGTATCTTACAGCCCCGAAAACGCTGTACAGGAATAACGCCGACACGGGCAGTTACTTTTGGAGGAAGAACAAGCTCATTGACCTCACCTTTAATGATGTGTTGGATTTAGTGTGTGAGCATTTCCCTGAGCAATACGCATTTCGTTACACGGAACTCGATTACACCCGCACATATGCGGAGTTCCGCGAAGATGTAGACGATTTCGCCGCCGCGCTGATTTCTATGGGGGTAAAAAGAGGCGACCATGTTTCGATTTGGGCGACAAACGTGCCGCAGTGGTTTATAACTTTCTGGGCGACTGTCAAAATCGGAGCAGTTCTTGTTACAGTGAACACCGCCTACAAAATTCATGAGGCGCGGTATTTGCTTGAGCAGTCTGACACCCACACACTCGTTATGATTGAAGGGTTCAGAGATTCGGATTATGCGGGAATTATCCGCGAAATTCGCTCAAGCTTGCCTAAGCTCAAGAACATTGTAACAGTCGGTTTTGAATTAGAAGAGTTTGAAAACTGCGACAGCGGCGCGAAAAGCATATCGTGGGATTACGCTATGGGAATGGGCAGCCAAGCTGATTATGAAGAAATTCAAAACCGCGCCGAGTCAATCGATAAGCACGATGTTTGTAATATGCAGTATACGTCGGGAACTACGGGATTCCCGAAAGGCGTAATGCTGACGCATTATAACGTAGTCAACAACGGTAAAGTCATAGGGGATTGTATGGACTTGTCAACAGCAGACAAGCTGATGATTCAAGTGCCGATGTTCCACTGCTTCGGAATGGTACTCGCCATGACCGCGTGTATGACTCACGGAGCGACTATGTGTCCGATTATCGCGTTTTCACCCGCAAAAGGGCTTGAGTGCATTAACGCAGAGGGGATTACGGCGTTCCACGGCGTTCCGACTATGTTTATCGCCATGCTCGAACACGCTGATTTCGCTAAAACCGATTTTACCCACGTTCGCACAGGGATTATGGCGGGTTCTCCTTGCCCCGTTAAAGTAATGGAAGATGTTCTCAATAAGATGAACATGAGTGAAATCTGCATAACTTACGGGCAGACAGAAGCAAGCCCCGCAATTACCATGAGCAGTACGACAGATTCAGTCGAAACTCGCGTCAGCACGGTAGGCGGGCCGGTATTCGGAGTAGAAGTCAAGATTGTTGATACAGAAACAGGGAAAGACCTTCCTGATTGTACTCCCGGTGAACTCTGCGCTCGGGGATACAACATCATGAAAGGCTATTACAAAATGCCTGAAGCAACTGCGGCGGCAATCGACAGCGACGGTTGGCTTCATACGGGGGACTTGGCGGTTCGCTTGCCCGACGGGAACTATAAAATCACGGGGCGTGCCAGAGATATGATTATTCGCGGCGGTGAGAATATCTACCCGAAAGAAATAGAAGACTTTATCTACACGCACCCGAAAGTAAAAGATGTGCAGGTAATCGGTGTGCCGAGCAAAGCATACGGTGAGGAAATCATGGCTTGTATCGTCCTCAAAGACGGAGAGAGTGCCACAAGCGACGAAATCAAAGCCTTTGTGACTGCGAGCATGGCAAAACACAAGACCCCGAGTTATATTGACTTTGTTGACAGCTTTCCCATGAATGCGGCGGGGAAAATCCTCAAATATCGAATGAGAGAAGCGGCGGTGGAGAAGTTAGGCTTACAGGCAGAGAGTAAAATCGAAACGGCGTAACTCCTGTGTGGGATAACGACAGACATTAGGCAAAGTGTAAGTGTTTTAATAAAAACTTTAAGTTATGAAAGGTGGTTCTTACCATGAAAAAGCAAATCTTATCTCTACTACTCGCAGCAGTAATGCTCGTCGGAGTACTTCCGATGATTGGGGCGGGTTCTCCGTCAACTGCACCTGCGCAACCTGTGGTCACGACAATTACATCGCTGACTTACAACTTCACAGCAGCGAATGTAGCCGCACCGACACCGCTGACTTTCGCGATTACGGGATTTGACGGATGGCCGCGCCATGAGGCAACAGCCACCGCAAGCGCGAACGGCGCAGTCGCGTTTAATTTCACGGGGTTGAACGTGCAGGCGCTCGGGAATATGGGCTTTGTCGAAGTTGTTGCAGGAAGCCCTGTTACTCTTGCGCTCAACAACGTAGTCGTCAACGGAACGCATACAATGAATCCGACACAAGCTTGGAACTTAACAGCCGGGGCGGACATCACCAACGGGCTGCTTAATCAATGGACAGGCGGTGTTACTGCGGGGGGAACTCGCTTTGCGCTTTCTACCGCTAACCCTAACACCTACATCGGATTTACGACGGCAGGGTTTCAGCTTCTTGTAAGCGGCGGAGGCAGCACTCAACCTGAACCTCCCGTTACTCCTCCTGTTACTCCCCCGGGGGATTCAGGCACAATCAATACGACGATTTCCCCGCAGGATTTTGTCAACTCAATCGGAGCGGGGTGGAATCTCGGGAACACCTTCGACGCAATCAGCGGAAACATGGTTGGTTTTCCGTGGCTCGGAACTGCGAGTAACGGTCAGACAGGCGGAACTTATGCCACTACTTCTGTAGCAGACTTGGAAACCGCGTGGATTGGCGGAACTGCTCATGTGACCACGCAAGAGTTCATTCAAGCACTTCACGGGGCAGGGTTTAGGGCAATCCGCATTCCGGTGTCATGGAACAAAGCTGCAGGCGATGCACCGAACTATACAATTCGTGAGGACTGGATGGCGCGTGTAAAACAAGTCGTGCAGTGGGCGTATGACCTTGATATGCACATCGTTCTTAACACCCACCACGAGAACGCTTATTTCGGGTTGACTAACGCGCAAATCGCCCAGAGCGAAGCGCGGGTGGCGGCGATTTGGACGCAGATTGCGACTGAGTTTCGCGATTATGACGAAAAGCTCATTTTCGCAGGGTTGAACGAACCCCGCGGTTCTGTCGAGTATTCCGGACCGGGTAACTGGGGCGAATGGACAGGGGGAGTTGCTGAAACCCGCGCTAATCTGAACAGGCTTAACCAAACTTTCGTGAACACAGTACGCGCTACGGGCGGAAACAACGCACAGCGATTTTTGGCAGTGCCGACTCATGCTGCAAGCGCGACTCCTGAAGCCTTCAGCGGTTATGTTATTCCCACAGACCCTGCGAACCGCGTGATTCTCACGGTGCATACCTACTCGCCCTTTAACTGGGCGCATAACGGAGTAGGGCAGTATGCAGGGGCGTCGGGCATTCGCAGTGATTTAGACAGAGTTAAAGGGTTCGCAGACGCACTCGGCGTTCCTGTAATGCTCACCGAATGGGGTTCAATCAACAACGGCAACCCCGAAAACTTGGCTCAACGGGAACAACACGCTTATGACTATGTCAGTTACGCACGCTCTCTCGGAATGGCGACGTTCTGGTGGGATAACAACCAATCTGGCGGGAACGGCGACCATACTTTCGGGCTTTTTAACAGGCAGACACGGCAGATGACTTTCCCGACAGTCGTGGCGAAAATCATGGAAGCAATGAACGCCGCCCCTCCTGAAGAAGAGCCTGCAGGTGTACTTTCGATTCAACTCAAAGGGTTATGCACTACTACTTGGGCAGATTATGAAAGCGAAGTACTCGGGCTGCGCGGCGACGGACAACACACGCTTACACTCAACATCGGCGGCGGAGTCACACAGCTCGGTGTTCTGAACATCACTCATGTTGGTGATATTACCGACCGTTTCAGAGCTGCGTCAATCACTGTTGATACGGTAACAATCAACAACAATCCGATTGGGCATACTCATACGCCTCTCAGCGGATTAGTTGTTCCCGCGAATCCTACTGCTGACCCGCCGCAACTCGAGCGGGTTGACACTGTGCTTTGGAACAACTGGTGGGCGCAAGGAAGCATTCTTACAACGGGAGTCACCCGCGTTCCCGGTCCCGACGGAGGCGAGAATTTCGCTCTTGCCGGAAACGCAGTCATTAACACGATTGTTGTAACTTTCACCATTAACGGCGTTACTGCTTGCCCTGACTGCACGAACTTAGTTTGTACCTGCACCGGAGGCTCTGTAACTCCTCCTCCGCCTGTTCGAACTATTACGCGAAGCAGCGAAACCGTGAACTGTACTGCTTGTTCGGCAAGCAAGCTCATGCGTGTTACGACGGTGAGTGAAGGCACGACAGTGGTTGCGACTGTCAGAGCGGCTAAACGCAATGACACCGGCGCGCTGATTGGCGGAGGTTGTGTGCAGTCGTTGACGCGGCCGGCGGCTTAGGAGGGGAAAGGTTTATGACTAATCGAGAGTATGTGAAAACGCAAATTGATACTCTGCCCGATGATATGGTTAAAATTGTAATTGAATTTGTCGAGTTTCAGCAGTTAAAGCGCAGAGAAGCTGATTGGCTCGCTGAACTGGAAGATAAACTTGATGAAGCGGCTCGTTTTGAAGAAAACAATCCCGATGCCTTTTGCACACACGAGGAATTGTTTTCGCGTTTGAGGAGTCGTTATGGATGATGTATGCTTATATAAGGTAAAGTATTCAAAGTTGTTTGAGCGCGATTTAGTGAAATCCTTAGATTATATTGCTGAAGCGCATGGTGTTTCGGCGGCTGACAATCTACGTGAAAAAGTTGAACTTGCTGTAGAAAAGCGTTCTTTTAATCCCGCTTCTCATCGTGTGTATAACTCCGTTAAAGACCCGAAGCAACCTTATTACACGATAAAAGTTGGCAGTTATTACGTTTTTTATGTTGTTAAAGGCAACACAATGATAATCCGCCGTTTTATTTATGCCATGAGAGATTTGGAAAGCATAGTTTAGGAAAGCGAGAACTGACATCATGAGCAACAATCTTCCTCAAACACTGAACAAAATCGGGCAGTTATTGTTCTCGCAGCCTCATGAGCAATCGGCAAAGGGGCAGGAGCAGTCGCTGTGGGAGTGCATGGGCATGGTCGCGCGGTGCATGAACGCCGATTGTGCCTATTTGTGGCGTGCCGACACCGAAAAGCATACACTCTATCGCACATACTCATGGGAGGCGGGCAAACCCTTAGAGTGCATCGACGAGAACAACACGCTTTCGCTCAAAGATAATATGCTTGACGCGGCAAGCAGGCTTTTCTACACTGGAAAAGCTGTTTACGGAAAAGCAGAGAATCTTTCGGACGAGTATCGCAACTTCTTTAATATGGGGATTAAATCCGCTGCTGTTTTCCCGCTGATTTTAGATGAAAACTTGTGGGGGCTTTTCACCCTTGAATGCGTGGATATTGAGCGGGTTTTCGACGAAAACGAAGTCGCGCTTTTGTCGCTGACTGCACTCATGCTCGCGGATTTCGTGCAGAGCCGCTCAGTTTCACAGCGATTGTGTTCAGAGCGTGAGGCGGCGGAGGCAGAGGCAGCGAAGTTCTGTGCGATTTTGAACGCGATTCCTATGCCTGTGTCGGTGGTTGACAAGAATCTGCGTTGGATTTTCGTCAACGCGGCGGTGGAAGAAATGTTATCGATTCCTTTTGAATCAATTATCGGGGAACGCTGCAGCAGATGGGGAAGAAACATCTGCGGAACGCCGCAGTGTTCTGTAGCTTGCCTCGGGCGGGGCGAAAAAGTCAGCTATTTCAACCAGAACAACTTTACTTTCAAGGTTGATGCTAATGTAGTATCAGACAGCAGCAGCGGTGAAAAAATCGGGTATGTTGAGGTTATTCAAGATGTTACCCATGTGGAGAACATGGCAGTCGAGCAGATGAACATCAATGCTGCGAATGAGGCGAAAAGCGCGTTCTTGGCGGCGATGAGCCACGAAATTCGCACACCCATGAATACTGTTCTCGGGCTTGCCGACATTCACCGCAACCACCCGAACACTCACCCCGGTGCAAGAGAAGTTTTTTCGCAGATTCACGTTGCGGGGGAATTTTTGCTTGATATTGTCAATGATATTCTTGATATGTCAAAAATCGAATCGGGTAAAGTTGAAATTCGCACGGAGAATTATAATCCTCTCGAGTTAATCAACAACTCGGTTCAGCTCAGCCATATGCGCTATAAGCAAAAGCCAATCAAGTTTTGTTTGAGTGTCGGTGAGCAAATTCCCGCCGCTCTCAACGGCGATGTTACGAAGATTACTAAAATTCTTAACAACATTTTGTCGAATGCCTTCAAGTATACCGACGCGGGAGAGGTTGAGCTGTCTGCGCAATCACAGTTTCCCTCCGGGTTTGCCGTCGGTCAAGACGCGATTTTGCTTCTTAAAGTCCGCGATACGGGGCAGGGAATGTCGCCCGAACAGCTCAAAACTTGTTTTGAGGATTTTACGCGGTTTAATTATGAGCAGAACAGAGGAACAGAGGGAACGGGCCTCGGAATGGGGATTACCAAGAAATTGACAGAGTTGATGGGCGGCATAATCGAAATCGAGAGTAAAGAAGCGCAGGGTACTCTTGTGACTGTTACTCTGCCGCAGAAAATCATTGCCACTGAGTTGTGCGTGCCGCAAGCACTCACGCAGGTCATCGACGATGTTCCTGCGCATGAGCCGCCCGTCGCTTTTCAAGCCCATCAAGAGCAGGACGCGCAAAGGGAAGACTCGCAGGAGATTTTCGGCAATGTTTTAATTGTTGATGATATTGAAATGAACATACAAGTCGCTAAAGGATATATGTCTTTATACGGGGTGGAGGTCGATACCGCGACCGGTGCGAAGGCGGCGTTAGACAAAATCGCGGCAGGGGCGTCATACAGCATCGTTTTCATGGACTACATGATGCCGGGCATGAACGGAATCGAGGCGACAAAAGAACTGCGTGATATGGGTTATGACAAGCCGATTGTCGCACTCACCGCGAACGCGATTATCGGGCAGAAAGAAATGTTTCTTCGCAGCGGGTTTGATGATTACATTACCAAACCTATCAACACCGATGAGTTAGACGCAATTTTCGACAAGTTTGTCTACGGTGAACAGTATACGCCTCTTTCTCGCACGCCCGTTAATGACAGCACAAATGACAACGTACTGCTCACACACTTCGACGATTCACAGAGAGAAAAGCAAAAAGCTTCTGTATCTGTTTCGCCTGCAGGTGGAGACCGCACGGCATTGCACAAATACTTTGTCAAAGACGCGCAGAACGCTGTTTTGATTTTCCGAAATTATCTCAACACCCCTGAGCCGAGCGATACCGAAATCAACAATTTCGCGACCCTTGCCCACGGAATCAAAAGCGCGCTGAATTTAATCGGGGAAAATGAGTTGTCCGCGACAGCTTTCGAGCTTGAAAAAGCAGGAAAAGCCCGAGAGCTTGAGTATATTCGGGTGTGTACACCCTCTCTGATTAGTGCCCTTGAGCGGCTGATTACCCTCTTCACTGCGGAGAAGGGGGCGGAAAACACGGGTAAGTGCCGCGACACTGCACTTTCGGAGCTTTCGGAGGCGGCAAGAGAAAAGCTGATTACTAAGCTTGACGACATCTACAGTGCTTGCAACTATTTCGATTCGAGTGCGGCAGTTGCGGCGTTGGGCGAACTCATGAGTGCGGCACTGCCTCTTGCAATCCAGAAGACCCTTGATGAAATCGACATGGCACTGCTCCACAGCGACTTTGAGGCAGCAGGAGCGGCGGCGCGTGATTTGTGGGAGCAAATGGGCGAAGTTCGAAAAAGCCCTTGACATTCGCGCTTAACTCTGTTATACTATATTGTATATATATCCGTTAATCGACACAGTAAATTTTAAGGAGGAATACTTAACATGAAAGTCATGAAAACGCGCACCATTCGCAAAACAACCGCCGTGCTGTTGGTCGTCAGCTTGATTCTCAGCATGATTGTCCCTGTAACTGTCGCGAACGCAAGCTCTCAAAAGAGCTGGTTGGTCAACCCTGCTGACAGCCGCTCCCCGAGTGTCAGCTTTGTGGGGGAAGGAAGCCATGTTCTCAAGATTGAAAATATCGGCTTGACAGCAGCAGATTTACCCGGGTTAATCGAAAACCGCGGCGGTGTTTTAGACATCAATGCGTGGGTAGATGCCCCCGGTCACGCCAATCTTCCTGCCGGAGTACTCGGCGGAACGCTCCACACGGGAACAGGCTCACGCCGTTACGCTGCGTGGACTAATCTCTCTGCGGGATTCAGCGGCGGCGGCACAGGCCCCGGAACGGGCGAACCCGCCGTAACTCTCGACCCGAACCTGTTGTGGGACGCGACTAACCCATCGCGCGGTGTTATAACTCACCCGAGGGGCGACATCAGAATCAATCTGGGGATTGACGCGCCTGCTCTTCGCGGAACGGGAACGACTGCAAGTACTCCGGGGTCTTCGCCCGAAAGCTCGCCTGAGTCTTCGCCCGAAAGCTCGCCTGAGTCTTTGCCCGAAAGCTCGCCTGAGTCTTCGCCCGAAAGCTCGCCTGAGTCTTCGCCCGAAAGCTCGCCTGAGTCTTCTCCTGAGAGTTCACCTGAAGACAATCAACCACATTCACAGCCCGACACAGGCGTGAATGTCGAAACATTCCAATTCAACACGCAACAACGCCGCCTCGACGGTGCTGTTATGTGGAACATTGGAAGCGGTGTTTCCAACAGCTCGACAACTGTGCGTATTCTTCTGCCCCTTGAGCTTCTCTACGATGAGGCTACAGGGCAGTTCGCCACAACCATTTATGTCAATGCGACTACTAACAATCAAGCAACAGAAGAAGGATTAAATCAACGGGGTTTTGGTGCTAATAACGACTTCGTGCGTTTCGGCGAAATCACCCTGCAAGTCGCTCCTTGTACCTGCGGATTAGACACTTGTATCGACTGTGCTGTCCACGTATTCCCATTCCCTCTTGACGTTACTCCCGGCATGGTCTGGGAAGGCGGCTATATGCAGGGCTGGCAAGCGGGCGGCGGCTCGAACAACCAGTTCGCGGACGCTCCTTTCGGCATAGGAACAGTATCTCGCGGAACTGCAAATGTCCGCTACATGGTCTGGGAGTTTGCTGAAGAACCCGGCCCGTGGGCATTGCGCTTCCAGAACGACTCATGGCGCGTCTATGAGGTTGATTATGACGTGATTCGCAACGGAACAGGTCCGGGAACAGGCAGAACAGTTCTTGACCCATCGCGTCCGGGCTTGCCTCCGACAATTCGTTATGTCATTGACTTTGACGCGGCTATGCCCGCGATTCCGGGCGGACACGCGGGTTATGACATGAGTGCATTGCACGATACTTTCCAAGCAGTATTCGCCCCGGAAGACCTCGACTTTGAGGATTGGCTTGATATAGCGAGTGTCGCGTATCTTATCAACGTGAATCCTAACGAACTTCCGCGAGTAAGTGAAGTTCCGCTTGTAACTTTGCCTACGTTTAATGCACACGCAGCAGGCGCGCCGAGTGCCGCTGTGCCTAATCCTACAATCAGCATTAACGCGGCAGGGCGAGAAGACGTTAAAGTTTATTACAGCTACACCGCAAGCGGCGTTGATTCAGTTCGCCTTCAGTTCAGCACCGACGGCGGAACAAGCTGGAACAACATTCATCGTGCCTTCAGTATTATCAACACGTCAGGGGCAGGGGCGACAGGTGTTCGCATGGAAGTTCTTCCTATTGAAGCTTACGACCAAGCTAACTTGCAACTGCGCTGGATTCCTCACGGAATTTGGGGTGAGACTTATTGGGGCGAGAATGCCTCCTTTGTCCTCACTGATTTTGTTGCAGTCAGTGGATTGCAAATTTCCGATGTTCGCAGAACAATGTCTCCCGTTCGCGGAATTGCTTCACTCACGGGGCTTTCGGGAATAGAAGTCAACCAACGCAGTGAGTATACTCTCGACGCTCCTGCAATTACACTCCACCCCGACGCTTTCATAAACGCTGCTGATGAGTTAGAGTTAGAAATCATGACTCGCAGACTCAACAACGTGAGTTGGACTTCGTCCAACAACATCGCCGCCCGTGCAATCAGAAGTGATACAGGCGTTACCATTCGCGGAATGAACCCCGGGCGTAACATCACAATCACAGTGGCAAGTGCGGCGGATTCATCTGTGTTTACGCGCTTTAATGTCGATGTCCGCGTTGCCGGGCGTGACGGAAACGTCCGCTTTGAGATTACCAGCCCTTACGCTCATGTAAACTGGAATACTTTCCAGCGGCATAAAGCGGCGAATCACACCCATACAACCTCTTCAGACGGGCGTGAGTCGGTAGCGGATACGGCAGAGCGGTTCTATGAACTCGGATACTCTGCGGCGGCGTTTACCGACCATGATGTCAACAACCTTTTCCCGAACCGCACTATTTCGGGTAACAGCACCAGCAATACCGATTCGAGCAACCCTGACAGATACCGCCGGGTACCGCTTACCTCTAATCGCTTGCAGGAAATGCGTCGCGGAACAGGGCGTACAAACAATCCTCTCGTGTTTATCCCCGGCGGAAATGAGTGGTCGGGAATCCAGTTCGACGCAATCACCCAAAGACCGGCGGGACACCACATCAACACTTACTTCTCTTACCTCCATGGCTGGCCCAGCGGAATGACCCGTACACCGCAAGCTCTCATTACGAGGGTAGAGAACGAAGGAACAGGCGGCTTAATCCGCATTAACCACTTAGGGCGTTATACAGGCGCGCAGTGGGAAACGCCTTGGAGAACCGCCGAGTCGATTTCCAACAACTCCTCTAACTTCATGCCTTATGTTGACTTGTTCCTGCGCAGCCACAACGTCAACGGAATTGAAATAATCAACAAGTATGACACGGAAACGCAAGCGGACAGGGTTATTTGGGACAATATCCTCTCGAATACCATGCCTCAAGGCCGCCCTGCGTGGGGATATTCCGACGATGACTCTCACGCTAACCTCGCGATTGGGTTCTCCTACAACCTTATGCTTCTGCCCGAGCTTAGCTTGGCACAAATCCGCAACGCGATGGACGTAGGCGCGTTCCTTGCCTTCTCGCGCGTTGACAGACAGTACAATGTCTATGCTGAGGGCCTGACAGGTTGGGATTGGCCCGGCCCGACAGACTTCGATACAGAGGGCATTCATGCAGACAACGAAACTCGCGGAAGATATGCAAGAAGCCGCCATGCACTGAATCTGCCCACCCCCGAAGTAACCAACATTCGCGTGGACAACGCCGCGCAAAGCATTACCATTGACGCGCAAATCCTGCTTCGCGGCGACACAGTTCCTACTGTGATTGACAACTGTGAAGAGGGAGAAATGTATATCGCATGGTATGCAGACGGAATCCAAATTCACAAAGGCAAAACACTCAACCTGCAAGACTACCAAGCGAACATTTACAGCTACGTTCGTGCGGCGATTGTAGCAGGCGGCCCGAGACGTGAAGGCGAAAGTGCCAACCCAATCCTCAACGAGTTTGACGGAATGCGTTCTCGCGGTTACGGTGTTCTTTACACCCAACCTTTCGAAATTCAAAGAACCGGCGCGACACGCGCTCTGCCTAATCTTACGAGCATCAGCGAAACGGTTACGACTTTCGATGTTAGAGAACCTTTAGTTAATGAGTTCGGCGAACTGTTCACAGCAGGGATTGAAGCACTCGCTCTGCCGACTGCCATTGGCATTCGTACAGACCAATGCACAGCTTCACGGCCGCGTTTCGCAACGATTGCTTGGAACTTAGCTCCTCTTAACACATTTAACATCACTAATTCCACGACCCATACCATGACTCTGACGGGGCAAATCATGCTCCCGACGGGAATTAAAGCTGTTACCAACACAAACGGCTTGGATTTGACGGTGACTGCTACTCTTACTCTCGGTGTCCCTGAAGTCGGATTTAACTTTGCACCACACTCTGCCCCCGCCGCTGCGACCTGTGAAACCCGCGGCTTCCAGTATGTTTGCTTGAACACGGGAATCGCAACAGGTACTGCCCCTCGCGGACACAGTTGGGGCGGCTGGGTAGTAACAAAACAACCTACCGGAACAGCAACAGGGCTTGAAGTTCGCCTTTGCACTACTGCGGGCTGTAACGGCGAGCAAGAAAACCTCATTTCTGCATTAGCACCCCTTCCTCCCGTTCCTTGCACCGCCGACGAGCGTTGCGGGCTTCCTACTTGCCCGGACTGTAGCGAAGGTATGGGCGGACGCAACGTGCAAATCGTCCTGCGTGACCCGCTCATTGAAGAAGGCACAAGCGGCTATCGCGTAGTTCGCTCAGAACCTGTTCGTCTTGAAGACGCAGACGATGAGTATGAACTCACCCTCACAATCCCGGGCGGAACGACTGAAATTCTGCAACTCGGGCTTCTCACCGAAGGCGGCGGATTTGACTTCAACGCTTCAGCGGCGTGTGCGACGGCACAAAAAGCGGACTGCGGGCCGCCTTGCTGTACTCTGCCTTTCGGGGGGCTTATGCCCGCCCCCGCATCATGGACTGTCGGCGGCCCAGAAGAAGGCCCTTCTGATTTGCGCATTACTTCGATTATCGTAAACGGCAACATCGAAATTAACCCGCAACGCACAGGTTATTTCCCCCTCGTAGGACAGCCCGGCGGTTGGTACGCGGACAGAGGGTTTGTCAACTACGCTGTGTTCAACGGTTGGTGGTATGAGCATAACAGCCGCGTCAACAACGGTGTCTTAAACGGAGCGGCGGGTCCTGTAGCTTCTCACGCATTCGTTGACGAAAACGGATTAGCTCTTCGCGGCGCGAACAATACCTCTGTAACCACCGGCGACCCCGTTACCGCCCTGAGCTTACCGGGCAAAACCCCGATTACCTCAATCACTATCAAGTTCGAGACGGTTAATATGCCGGGAACTTGTGATAACGGCACTTGCAAAAACTGCAGTCTATGCGGCTTCTTAGGCGGCGAGTTCGGGCTTGGGCGTGTTACTAACAGCACTACGAGCCCGATTCCGGGAATTGTAGATGCTCTTGAAGTTCTCAGGCAAATCCTTAGCTTGCCCAGCGTATTTGACAAAGGGTCTTCTACAAGGGATAACGCTCTAATCGCAGGGAACATCACTCGCCGCGGTACGAATGTAGAGCAAATCGTCATCGGAGACGCATTGCAAATCCTAAGATTTATCATCGGGCTTGACTTGTTAGACGACTGGGGTGATATGTACAAAACTCCTGCATAATAAAAAACCGCCCCGATTTCAATGAAGTCGGGGCGGTTGCTATTGAAAACCGAGATTCAATTTTCAAGGTGCGTGTATCAATAATCGCTGAAATCAGCGAGAATTGTCGTTTTCAAAAAACAATGTCCAGTCGAACCCAA
>WQXP01000015.1 GCA_009784765.1 Oscillospiraceae bacterium
AGCTTCTAATCGGATTTGAACCGATGACCTCATCCTTACCAAGGATGCGCGCTACCGACTGCGCCATAGAAGCATAGGGGATAAAAGCGGCAGAGCCGTTCTTGTTCCCATCTCGAGGTGACAGGATTCGAACCTGCGGCCTCTGCGTCCCGAACGCAGCACTCTACCAAGCTGAGCCACACCTCGCCTTGTCAGTTGACAATTGACAGTTGACAGTTATCAGTTGAGAATTAACAGTTTATATTATATCACAGTTTTTTGAGCTTGTCAAGCATTTTCATAAAAAATCTTGACAAATTTGCAAAAATGTGATACAATCTTCTTGAAGTATGTTGAAAATAGGAGAATAAAACCATGGCAAAATACATTTTCGTAACGGGCGGAGTGGTATCGGGGCTCGGCAAGGGAATAACGGCGGCATCTCTTGGGCGGCTTCTCAAGCAGAGGGGGCTGAAAGTCCTCGCGCAGAAGTTAGACCCGTACATGAACATAGACCCGGGGAACATGAACCCTCTCCAACACGGTGAGGTTTTCGTGACCGACGACGGCACGGAAACAGACCTTGACTTAGGGCACTATGAGCGTTTCATGGACGAGAATCTGTCGCGCTTGTGCAGTTTAACTTCGGGGAAAGTCTACTCGCAGGTTCTCGAGAACGAGAGGGGCGGGAAGTATCGCGGCGCGACGGTGCAAGTGATTCCTCACGTAACAAGCGTGATTAAAGACTTCATAATCGCGGGCTCAAAAGATGTAGACGCGCTGATTGTCGAAATCGGCGGCACAGTCGGGGATATTGAGAGCCAGCCGTTCTTAGAGGCAATCAGGCAAATTTCGATTGAAGAGCGGGAGAACTGCCTGCTCATACACGTAACCCTTGTGCCGTATCTCAAGGCATCGGGAGAGCATAAGTCAAAGCCCACACAGCACTCAGTCAAAGAACTGCGAATGCTCGGGCTTACCCCTGATATTATAGTAACCCGCGCAGATGAGGCGATTAGCGGTGGGATTAAAGACAAAATCGCGCTGTTTTGCAATGTAAAGCCCGATTGCGTAGTCGAGAATATGTCAATTGAGTCGTTATACGAAGTTCCTCTCATGCTTCATGATAACGGGCTTGACCGCGTTGTCTGCCGCGAACTGAAATTAGACACCCCTGAACCCGATTTAACCGAGTGGTGCAGCATGGTGAGCAAAATCAAGAACCGCAGAAACGTGGTGAAAATCGCGATTGTCGGCAAATACACCAAGTTCAAAGACGCATATCTGTCAATCCTCGAAGCACTCACCCATGCGGGAATAGAAATCGGCGTGAATATTGACCCGCGCTGGTGCCGCGACGGAGATTTTGAGGATTTCGCAGAAGCAGAACTCGAAAACTTAGATGCAATCGTGGCAGTAGGCGCGGGGGAAAACGTGCGGGCGTTCGCTCGTGAGAAAGCTATACCCTTGCTTGGTCTTCCTGCGGGTGAGTCGGGGAAAGATAATATCGGCTCACGGAGATACACTCTTGAGGAGGGGTCGTTGCTTCATAAACTATACGGCGAGACGGAAATCGCTGAACGCTGCCGCTGTAAACCGCATGAAATCATCGCTTTGCCTGCAAGCGAGCATCGCTTCTACGCAGAAGTGCCTTTTAATCCCGAGTTTAAGAGCCGCCCTAACCGCGCACACCCGCTGTTTTTGGGGCTGATTCGGGAAGCCGCGAAAAAGTTTCAATAAATTTCACAAAAACCCTTGACAAAGTGAGGCGGAATTTGTTATAATTATTTTATGTAAAGTTTTCGTAAAGTAAACAAGAGCGATTTCCCTGCTGGGCGGGATTTGCCCGTCCGCAGGGGGAATAGCTTGACAGAATTAAGGAGGGACTATTATGAAAAAAACCGCTTCTCTGGCACTGGCTTTTTCGATGCTCGTCGGCATGATTACAATGTCCGGGCTGTCAAGAACAGGCGCACCTACATTTGTCGCAGATGTTGCGGCGAACTCGGCGTTCATAATCACCAACCCTTATGAAGACGTAAACTGGACGACTACCGGTCGCTACAGAGCGGGGCTTCACAACCATACCACCAACTCTGACGGAAACCACAGCCTCAGCACTATGGCAGAAGAGCATTACAGGGCGGGCTATCACATAGTTTCGTTCACCGACCACAGCCGACAGGCACCGTGGCCCGACAAAGTGCCGACAGGCGCGATGACAGCGGCGCGGACTGCAGAGATGGCGGCGGGTTCGGGGCGTTCAGGGGCGGCGGGAATGATTTTCGTGCCATATACTAACGAGCGTTCTGTCACCTTTGACTGTACCGGCGGCTCAGCGTGCGGGGCGAACTGCGCTTGTACTCCTTACGGAATACGGCAGCCTACTCGTAACATAGAGGCGGACGGACGCCCGCGCAGACATCATGTGAATACTTACTGGGCGGCAAGCAGAGTGAGTACTATATCCTTTCAAGATATGCTCCACGAAATGCGGACGCTTGAACGCCCGACAGACCGTGTTCCTAACCCTGCTGTAAAAGCAGAGGGAACGGGAATAGCGCACCTGAACCACCTCGGGCGTTTCACAGGCGCAGAAATGAACAGAACCCTTGCTCAGGCTAACGCGATTTCGAACGACCCTGCTTTTTATCGCCCCTATGCACGGCTTCTTCGTGAAAATCCGAATCTTATCGGTATGGAAATTGTCGGTAAGTTTGACCCGGAAACCCAAGGCGATCGCGTAATCTGGGATAATATCCTTAAAGAGAATATGCAGCACGGCGTTCCCGTGTGGGGATTTGCCTCTGATGACGCGCATCATCAGCGGGCGATTGGCTTTGCGTATAACATCATGCTTATGCCCGAATTGACACTGTGTGAGTTCAGGAACTCTATGCAGTCGGGGGCTTTTCTTGCATTCTCGCGGGTTGACCGCCAGTACGGGATTTTCCCCGGGGCAATCGGGCAAGCGATGTGGGTAGGAAATGAGCTTAATACAGAGAATATGACGGCAGTCCGCAATCGCGCTACACCCGAAATCGAAAGCATTACTGTTGCAGGAGATACTATATTCATAGTCGCGAGCGGACATGATACAATCCGCTGGTATTCTGACGGAACACTGCCTGTTGCTACAGGCGCGACCCTTACGCTCCCTGCGAATTTCACGGGAACTTACGTCCGCGCCACAGTGGCGAGCAATTCTAACGGCGTACTGTACACACAGCCTTTCGGAGTTCGCCCTGCGGCGACTGTTTGCAGGCTCCCTGTATTAGAGAGCATAATGGAACTCCCCCCCGTTACTGCGTCAATCGGTGCAGCAGCGACTGTGCAGGGCTTAGGGCTTCCTGCGGCAGTGAATGTCCGCGCAACTACTACAACAAGCCGTACCAACGCGATTCACCCCGCCCCTATTCGCTGGAACTTAAACGGAATTGCATACAATCCTGCTATTACCGACGTTGACCAAACTTTTACTGTTACAGGAGTCGTCCGACCGACGAAAATGACAGTTCCTGCAGGAACAGACCTCGGCATTTCTGTTCAGGTAACGGTTGAGGCTTATGTCTGCCACGAATGCAGTGAACAAACGTGGGCGTTAGATTTCTCGCGGCTGACTACGGCAGGAGCGGGCGGTGATGCCAATTTACCCGCTGAGTTTGAGGGTTCGCCGAATATGCGTTCTCTCGGAAGCACGTCCTACCGCCCGGGGGTTCGCCGGGAATCGGGTGCGAACAATCCGCTGATTATGGTAGGTTCTGCTCCCTTCTCTTCCTTTAAGTGGGCGAATTTGCATACAAGCCGTGTCGGGCTTAACATCGAAACAGGTTCTGCTACGGGAATCGGCGGAACGAACTCTTCCCGTCCGAGTTCCACGACAGACCCTCAGGCGTTTAATCCGCGGGTGGGCGAAACCTACGAACTTCGAATGACTGCGACAGGTACGGGAACGCTTATCATTCACGGCGCGAGGGCGGGCGACCACAGCAAACACCCGCAACAAACGGTAACGCTGTCTGAACAGCCGCAAGAATTCACGCATATTTGGGCGCAAAACTCCGGCGGCGGGAACGTGTTCATGGAACTGAGCCCTGCTGCTTCAATCGAGGTTACTGCCATGAGCGTACACCGCCTCAACACTTGCGGCGGCGGCAGTTGCGGAAGTGCAGGAAAATGCTGCCCCGACTATCCCGAATGCGAATGCGGAATCTGCGACAAATGCGATAAACGCCCCTGCGAATGTATAGTAACACCTACTTGTTGTGAGCTGTTCCCCGATTGTAACTGCGTCGCCCCGCCCTGTGAGCTTTGCGGCGAACTCTGCGGAACTAAGCCTTGCTGCAATATTGCGGCGTGCCGTGAGTGCGAATGCGGTGAAGACACCTGCTGCAACGATTTCCCTGATTGCAATTGCAACGGTACAAATCCTGTACCCTGTTCCTTTTGCACAAACCCGATTATTCCGGGTGCTGTCTGTCCTTGTCGGACTACTCCTGTGCCTTGCCCTGATTGCGCGGCTCATCCTTGTTCTTGTCCGCCGCCGCCGTGTCCGGGGGGGTGCGGGGAAATAATCGTGCTGTGTACTTGCGAAGTTCCGCCGATATGCGAAACTTGCGGGAACACATTAGCGACTTGCTCTTGCCCGAAACCTTGTGTTTTCTGCCGAATAATCGGCTGTACGGGAACTTGTCAAGCTCCTCAACCATGTGTGCATTGCAGTGTCGCGGGCTGTACCGGTACGTGTCAGAATCAGCAACCCTGTGTTCATTGTCAAAACGTCGGTTGTGCGGGAACGTGCCAAAATCAGCAACAGCCCTGCATTCATTGCCAAAACCTCGGCTGTTCCGGAACTTGTGTAATCGTTCAAGTATGCCCGCAGTGCAGTTTCCCCGAAGACGACTGTGTCTGTGCGTGCTGTGAGCTGTTCCCCGAGTGTACCTGTGCTGAGCCGCGTCCGCCGCAAACGATTTATTCGATGTGGGGGGTTTTGAATGATGAGATTTTAGAACAGCTCCTCGAAAGCGACAGACCGCGAAACATCAACTTAGGAACACGGGGGAACAACAGAGTTGTAACAATTTACCCCCACCCTGAGACGCAAACCCTTGATGATGCGCGTGTAATCACTGATTTGTGTATCAATATCGCGACTGTTACTCGCCCCGCAAATACACCCGCGAACAGCGTCATGATTAACCCTGCTGACCTCGGCGGAGCTTTCGGGTTTGAGCTTGGGTTCATTGTAACTGAGGCAGAACTCAAAGCTGCGGGGCTGGCTGCACAAGATGTGAAAGTTTTCCGCGTTACAAGCACCGGCGCAATCGTTGAAGAGGGCAGAATCCTTGCAAGGAACGACAACGGCTCTGTTGTGGTGGGAATCACCTGTTCGTCGAATTATATCCTCACGACAGTCCGTCCCGGGCTTCTTACCGGCGGCGACGGCCCTCCGGGAATTAACGACGCACTCGCGATTTTGCGCAGTATTATCGGGCTTCCCAACGTGATGAACAATAACAAAATCGCCTTCGATGCGGCGAATATCACCCGGCCCGGTACAGTGATTGCCGCGCCGATAATCGACGACGGGCTTGCAGTTCTGCGTTTTATCATCGGGCTTGATTCTCCGTTAGATGCTTATTGGAAAGCAGGGTAGAAAGCTCATGAACGTACAAATCTTCGGGAAGGCGAAATGCTTCGATACAAAGAAAGCAGAGCGGTTCTTTAAGGAACGGGGCGTGAAAACGCACAATGTCGCGGTTCTTGAGAAAGGCTTGAGCAAAGGCGAACTGACTTCGGTGGTTGCGGCGGTTAAAGCTGCAGGCGGAATTGACGCAATCGCAGACGCAAAATCCGCTGATTTTCATCTGTTCTGCCATCTCACTTCTCAGGGCAAGTTTGACAAACTGCTTGACTGTCCTGCCCTGCTCAAAACACCGATTGTTCGCTTAGGCAAAATCGCGACAGTGGGTTACTGCCCGCAGGTTTGGGAAAGTTGGTTGAAGTTAAAATAGAATTAAGCCGAAGGGGCAACCCTTCGGCTTTTTTGATTTAGTTTACATAATTATACCATACAATACACCGATTGTCAATGCTCTTTCACGCCGTGAACTTCGTCAAAAACTGCGACGTTGTCAAGTGTGGGGTCATCTGCAGTCGGAGAGTCAGGTACAAGGGGCGATTGATTGTGATTACGTTCGCGGGGCTGCTGGGAACTCGGGCGGGCGAAAGCATCGGGGAATTTTTCCTCAATTGCACTCCTCTGAGAACGCGAAATGCGATTTCCTTCAAGCCACAGCACCGTGAGTGCAGGCAAAGAGTCGATTACGTCAGTGCTGCGGAGGCGGTTTTCGCTCAACAGCAACATTTCAAGATTCGGGTGGTTAGCCAGCGGTGTGAGGTCGCTAATCATGTTATTGGTCAGCGACAGCCCTTTGAGGTTCGCGAGGGGTTCAACGAAAGCGATGTCACTAACGCGATTGCCGTTGAGGCTCAAAGAAGTCAACGCGGTAAGCCCGCCGACGGGAGTGAAATCCTCGATGCGGTTATCATCTAACCACAGACCGGTCAATTTGCTCATATTCGCTAAAGCAGAAACGTCTGCGATTTTGTTGTCGTTAAGCCAAAGCTGTTCTAAGTTGGTGAGAGAGCTCAGCGGTGTAATATCCGAAATGAGGTTGTTGTTGAGATAAAGCACTGCTACATTCGCAGGGATTTCGCCGCTATGCACCATGCGTGCTAATTCTCTGTCAGTAATGTCGCGGTCGGTAAGGGATATTCGCACAGGGCGAGGTGCAGGAGCGGGCGTAGTCGCTGCTGTGGTTTTGCTTGTGCTCGGTGCTGTCGGAGCAGTAGTGGGGGCAGTCGTGGAAACAGTTGTCGGCGACGTTGCAGGAGTAGTCGCCGGCCCGCTGTTCGCTGTAGGCGGCGGTTCGGGAGTAGTAACCGGTAAATCAACACCGCTTGTGTTGCTTTCGGAGGGTTCACCGCTCGGGTCTTGATTAGGAACGCCCGGAAAGTCAAGAGGCATTTCAAGTACAGGGGGTTCGAGGGGAATCCCGCCTTGAGGGGCGCGAATTGTCTGCGATGTCCTTGAGCGAGCAGTAGTCGCGGCGGGAGCAGTCGGCAGTTGTACCGGTGCATCATCAGAATTGTCGGGGGTGGTGATTGCAGGGGGTTCGGTCAAACTCTGCGAACCGGAATCATCTTGAGAAACTAAAGGAGCTTCTGTTATGAACTCATCTTGAGTTTCGTCGGGCTCAAGTACATCAATGAGGAAAAAGCCCTGAGATGACAGGAATGCGATTATTCCGATTACCGCGCAAGCCGCGAGGGAAAAAGCATAAGACGAACGCACCCGTGTAGTTCTTACTTTTTTGAACACGGGGTGTTGAGTGTATGTTTCCTCTGCTATGGCGCGGTTAATACGCTCAAGCGTGCGTTTGCGCACCTGAGTTTCAACCGTTATATTATCTAAAAAAGTGTTGTATTTTTCCATGGTTTACTCCGCTTCCGTAATCAAATCCTTCAGTTTTTTGCGTGCGCGGGCTAAGTGGCTTCGCACGGTGGATTCGTTTTGCTTGGTTATATCCGCGATTTCTTTTGTCGAATACCCCTCATAATAAAATAAGTAGACAGCGGCCCTGTGCTTGGGGTCGAGTGCGTTTATGCTCTCGGTTAATCGCTTGCTTTCGTTATCGTGAGGATTGACTGAATAAGTTTCGACAATGTCTTCGAGAGGGACAGTTTTCTTGCGCTTATATCCCCTTATAATCGAATTGCATTGATTGACTGTAACGCGAGTTACCCACGCCGCCTCATGTTCATCAGAGGCAAATTGAACAGGAGTCGATTTCCGGCTCTCAAGAATGATTTTCAAAAAGACCTCTTGCATAGCGTCTTCCGCGTCAGCTTTGTTAGCCATAATCGCCATAGCAGTCCTGAAGACTTGGCGTTCATGCTTGCAAACGAACGCTTCGATTTCTGCCGTCGTGCTGTACGCGCGGGCTTCAGAAACAGCCGACACATCTGCAGGCGGATTTGCCGCAAGGGTGTTAGGCTTATACGTGCCGCTTCGCGTAAGGTCGAGTGTGTTGCTGAGCGGGTACGCACTTGATGAATTGTACATAGAACTCCCTCCGAATTGTTTAACGCTCCTATCTATATATACGCTTTGAAACGCCGAAATGTTGCAGCCCTCAAAAATTTTGTTGCTTCTTCATAACTACTGAAAAGTTTCCGCATAAAAAAGAAGCCATCGAAAAGATTGAGCCGATACGATGAGATGGAGAGGTATGGGAATTTAAGTTGGGGCATTTCGGATTGGTTGTTTGGTTAGTCATGGTTTTGTTCTCCTTTGAATAAATTTCATAATAAAAGTGTTGTAGTTCATTCCTCGCTTCACACCCCTTGAACCCAAATCGCGGGGCGGACTCCCCGCCAATGCGCGGTGAGTGAATCCCTGTCTTTCATGCCGATACCGCCGTTTTTGAGGACAAATAACACCTGTGTCGAATGATCTCCCGCAGTCCGCAACCACCACGTCGAACACGGATTACTCAAATCACCTGTAGGCAGGAATGTAACCGCGTCTTGCGCCTCATTGTACTTAGTCACAGAATTAGAAAAGTCGTTCCAATCCAACACGCATTTGTCGCGAGCTTTCTTCAACTGCGGATTATCGTTTTTGATGTAATCACTCCCGACTGCGCGACGCTGCGCGGGCTTACGGTCATCTGAAAGCCGCTCCCACTCCTGCGCGTCGAGATTAGACAAAACACCGCGATACTGCCGAATTTCATCCAAGCTCAAAAGAAAGACTTTCCCGATGCCCTTGTCAATGATTTTCTCTTTGTCGGAGTCCGTAAAAGCATTGTCATAGAACCAGTCCGTCCTGTGCTTTTTCGGATAAGCGGACAAACTCTCGAAAGCCCACGAACTGCCGTTAAGCCACTTGCCGATGTCCGAGTGTTTCCAATATTCGCTTGGGTCGGGCGGCCAGCGAACTTCGGGCGTTGCGTAGTACTCGTAAGCGTAGGGCAGTCGCGGGCCTTTGTAGTCGTCAAAGGAATAGCCCATAGGTACGTCCCACACCGGGGAGTCGCCCTTGTGCCAATCCGCAGTAGCTTTTTCGGAACTGTGGAACATGGCACAGTCTAAGATTTTCTCGGACAACAGAAGCATTCCCCCGTCGTTTTGACAGGTAGACGGATTCAAAACAATCCACATAATCGGCAGACATTGTCCGTCTGCGGTTTGCGGATACGTCCCGAACGGCAGCAAAGCCCTCCCGAACATATCTGCTTTTGCGTGCGGGACGCTCTGCAGAATTTGGTTTTGGCTCTGCGAAATCTGCTGTTTCAGAAGCGCGTTATGGTTTACAGCAACCGCCGCTGTCCCAGCTGAATTAGCTTTAGGCGGCGCAGGTGTGTTGAGTAACTTTTTCAGAAAACTCATGGTTTTTCTCCTAACATCTCTAATATATACACGCAGGAGGCAAGTTGTTGAAAGTAATACAATTTATTGTATCATAAAATTTTGATAGTGTCAATCAATTTTTTCTTGACTTTTTGGCGAAAGTGTGATAGAATAATTAACAACAACTCCACGAAAGGACGCACCGCTATGGCTACGCTTAAACGCAGACTGCCAACAAATAAAAGGGGGCATTTGATATGGCAACTCAGATGAGGCTCTGTGGGATAAGACGCTTGGAAAATATGTGCAAAGCACAGATTGATTAAGGAGGCACACAAATGAACAGTAGAGAACTCCATTTCACAGTGTTTTGTATCGAAAACGTGGCCGAACGTCTTAACAAGAGCGGTGCAGAAGTCTATGCGCTACTGAAAGTGAACAGCACCATACTTGATGATTATATCGTTCCTAATTACGATACCCTTCACACTCAGGGAAAAGAGTATATCGTAGATGACATAATCGAATTTATGCAAGAAAAGAGGTTAGCCTAATGACACTTTATCACGGTTCGTATTTAGCTGTTGAAATGCCGAATATTTCCTATTCTCGTGAAAAAGTCGATTTCGGGAAAGGCTTTTATACCACTCAGATTAAAGAACAGGCAGTAAGGTGGTCGGCACGATTCAAGCGAAAAAAGGGGCAATGTGTCGTGTCGTTATATGAAATCGACAAATCTGAATTACTAAATAATTCTAAAATTTTGTCGTTTGAGACATACAGTGATGAATGGCTTGATTTCATTCTTGATTGCAGGCGTGGGAATGATACAAGCGATTATGATGTGGTAATTGGTGGAGTAGCTAACGATAAAGTTTTTGATACCATTGAGCTTTTCTTTGAGAAGCTGATTGACAGAGCAGAAGCGATAGAGCGATTGCGGTATGAATCACCGAACCTGCAATACTGTTTTAGAAGCCAAGACATTATTGACCGCTACTTAAAATTCGTTTCAAGTGAGGAGGTTTGAAGAAATGAAAGCAAGCCGTACACTGCTCGGGCGGAAATATGCACGAGTAATTGAGGCATTTTCGCAAAAGCAAAGCATCAGCTTAAACGAGGCTATGGATATATTTTATAAATCCGAAACATATCAGGAGATGAGCAACGGTGTTTCCGATATGCACTGTCGAAGCGATGAATACCTTGCCGATGAGTTAGCGTTGGAATAAAAAAAACAGATAAATTTCGCGCAGGTAATCTTGATTTGTCAAGCAGCCTGCGCGACGCCCCCCGAACCACAACCGCTATCCTAACAATCTTGCATATCGCGCTAAGAGCAGGGTTTGCGCACAAAGCTCCGCCGTTTCGAGTTTCGCGAAAGCTTCAAGCAAATTCGCGCCGACAGCGACGATACCGTGATTAGCAAGCAGGATTACATCATGTTTCGCAAGAAGCGGCGCGATTGAATCACCGACCTCTTCCGTGCCTTGCTCCGCGAAAGGCGCGACAGGAACATCGCCGATTGTCAACGACATTTCGACTAATTTTGAGCCGTCTAAAGGCTTGCCTGCCACCGCGAACGCCGTCGCATAGGGCGGGTGTGCGTGAACCACAGCACCTATGTCGCTGCGCTGTGCGTAGGCGCGAAGGTGCATTTTTATTTCGGTGGAACACGACGGCGACGGGTATTCCACAAGCATTTCAGGAGTCATCAGCTCTTTGCTTACTCCGGTGGGGGTTACTAAAATCGCGCCGTTGTCTAACTCCACGGATATGTTCCCGTT
Organism: Oscillospiraceae bacterium; assembly: GCA_009784765.1. Taxonomy (GTDB): domain Bacteria; phylum Bacillota; class Clostridia; order Oscillospirales; family Ruminococcaceae; genus Ruminiclostridium_E. The sequence goes on from WQXP01000015.1 coordinate 11,184, forward strand.
GAATGCCCCCCACCCCCGTGAGTACATTTTATGGCAGATGTTACATATTTCTTCGCGAATGTTCATGATAAAACCCCCTCTTTTTCGTGATAGTCATACTTGTAGATTTTGAAAGTCTCAAGCAATGAGCAGTATTTGTCTGCGAAGCAGACGAGCCACGCCTCGCGGCAGGTCGGGAAGTTCAGCAGAGTCATGGGCCACATATGTTTGCGGATTATATCCCTTTCACGCATAGTGAGGTTGAACTGCTTATGCGCATTCTTGAGTGCCAATCGCGGATGTTTCCAGCCGTGGAGCAAGTCCCAATCGTCGTGCCAGTCATACTGAAAGAAGTCATGCAGAAGCGCGCCGCGAACTAAGCTTTTCAGGTTGAACATAATGCCGAGCTTTTCGAGGCTCTTCGCCATTTTGTAGCTATGCTCTGCCACGGCGACGCTGTGAGAGTATACCGAAACGCTTCCGTGCTGAACATAGTTCTTGCTTTGTTGCATTTCGGGGCTTTGCAGAATGTCGATTATATCTTGCTTCGTTATTTTAGTTACTCTTTTACTCATTATTGCTCCTCCGACGAATCGAAATCGTTTTCATCGCCTTCATCTTTAATGCTCAGCTGCAGTTTTTCGACTGCGGCTTTTGTTTTGTCATAAATCATTCCGCGAAACTCACGGATTTGTTGCCGCCCGCCCATTCGCAGCATATTTTTGAGCAGAGCCTCTTGCAAGCGTTCCGGCGAAAGCTTCTTGAGAAACTCACGAATGCCGATATATCTGTGAATTTGCAAGACTATATCTGTCCCCATAAGCGCAGTCATCACAGAGCAGACAATCGCGATTACGCGAATATCTAACGACAGAGTATGAGCCGAAATAACATCGTAGAACCAAAAGGTGACGAAAAGCGCGGCAATCCCGAAAAACACTGATGATACAAGGGAAATGCGGTTTTTATAGGTGTATCGCGCAGTGAGTTTCAGCGTG
>WQXP01000016.1 GCA_009784765.1 Oscillospiraceae bacterium
GCAAGGTTTCCTTGCCGCGCGGAGGCTGCCTCGCCGGCCGAAGTTTAAGTTTTTCGCTTTGAGTATGGTTATAATCACACTCGCTGTCTTTTTCGGATTGTCGGTGTCCGTGGTGAGAGCGGCGTTCATGCTGATTGTGTTCTATGGCGGCGAAGTGTTCATGCGGCGCGGGAGTACGCTTAATTCGCTGTGCCTCGCGCTGTTTGCGATTTTGCTGATACAACCCTACGCGATTTTCGACGCGGGGCTGCTCATGTCTTTCTCGGGGACTTTCGGGGTAGGAGTAGTCGCGCCCGCTGTTATGAAATCCCGCAAATTTAATCGCATTACAGAAGCCTTTGTGGTTTCGACCTGTGCGGCAGTCTGTGTACTGCCTGTGTCGGCGGTGTTTTTCGGAGGATTCAGCATTCTTTCACCCCTGACGAGTGTGCTTATTCTGCCCTTCTTCACAGCCGCTGTTGTCGCTATGCTCGGCTTTGCAGCATTCGCGGTATGGCTTGCGCCGATGGCAGAGCTGTTTCTGCTGATTGCAGGGCTTGCCTCACGAATTATGGTGTGGCTTATAAGCTTCCTCGGCGCCCTTGACTTTGCCTGGTTCTCCTTAGACTATTACTTCGTGCCTTTCATTCTTGTTTTCGCGATTGTCGCGGTGCTTTCAGTCAAGAAGCGGCTTCGAATGAAAGGGGCTTGTATTGCACTCATGACACTTGTGCTGATGTGCCGCGTGTATGATTACCGCGCAATACAATCAGAGCAGACTTACATCAGCATATATTCAGACTCGGTGGCGGCGTGGGTGCAAATCCGCCAAGGCGGGGCAGAGCTGCTGATTATAACCGCAGACACTCCGCGAGCATATGAGGCGGTTCGCGGCTTTGCTTCAAAGCCCGATGTCGTAGTTCTGCTGAGCAGTGTGCGAAATAATACTGCACCTTTCGAAAACCTTGCCGCACTGTATATTCCGCCGGACACCCCTCCGCAGATTTTCGACATAAGCGGGCGATTTATCCTTGACTTGCGCTATACTCACGAGAATGAGGTTCTCCTTGACACAGGCGGATATACTCTGCTCTTCACGCGGGCATCGAACGACAACACAAGCCCCGCGAATGTTGTGATTGCGTCAGGTGTTGTTCGCAACAAGCGTGAGTTTAATGCGGATTATATCGTGTATGTCAGGCGAACAATCCCAATTGAACAGGAACACGAACACAGCGCGTATTTCGCGCCGCTGTATTTGATTCTCCCCCCGAAAGGAGGAACGGCATGACTCAGGAGCAACTCATCAGTGAATTAAAAGCGGGGGTTTTTCGCCGCGTTTATTATCTGCACGGGAAAGAGATTTTTTATGTGCTGTCTTACGCACGCAAAATCGCAGACAAGGCACTTGAGGGCAGCACAGACAGTTCGAATTTTGTTAAGTTCACGGGTTTGCCGAATATGTCAGACTTAGCTGATTTTATCAACAGCGTTTCGTTTTTCGATGAGCGGCGCGTAGTTCTGCTTAACGACCTTGACGCGGAAAAAGCGGACAAAGATGCCCTTGAGCAGTTGTGCAGTTTGCTCGGGAATGTTCCGGACTCTGTCAGCGTGATTGTCTACGCGACGGGGTTTGTTCCTGATGTCAAAAAAGCCAAGACCAAGAAGCTCATAGCCGCGATTGAGGGCGACAAGAACAAACACGTCAAGGGCAAGGCGGCGGCGATTCTGCATTTCGAGAAACTTACGGAGGCAAAAATCGCCGAGTCAATCGAGGGGCGGGCGGCTAAGGCGGGGTGCAGCATTTCAAGGGCGAATGCCGTGTATTTATCGCAATTGTGTCTGCGGGATTACACACTGATTGTAAGCGAGTTAGCGAAACTCTGCGCTTACTGCGGCTACAGCGGCGAGATTACCCGCAAAGCCATTGACTTGTTCACGACAAGGCAGCTTGAGTCAGTCGTGTTCGCCCTTGCAGGAGAGATTACCGCGAAACGCGGCGCGAACGCCATGAAACTCTTAGACGAGCTTCTTACACAGGGCAATGCACCGGTCATGATTGTCGCAACATTGTCGATGACATTCGTTGACCTGTACCGCGCAAAAATCGCGACGGCGACAAGCAAGCGAGAGGCGGATATAGCCCGTGATTTCGCTTACGCCGCCAATCGCACATGGGGAATCAGCAAAGCCGTGTCTGCGGCGGCGCGGCTGTCTGCCGGGAAACTGCGGGAATGCGTCTGCGTTCTGTGTGATGCGGATTTCAAGCTCAAGTCTTCACCCTCAAGCATAACGGACAAAGACAGGCTGATTATGGAAAGAACAATAGCGAGATTGGTTGCACTATGTTGAAAAAACTCGAAATTAAACAGGCGGTAATTGTTGAAGGCAAGTGCGACCGTGTAATTCTTGAGAACGTCCTCTCTCCTGAAACGGCGATTGTTCATGTCAACGGATTTCGCGTGTACAAAGATAAGGCGAAACTGCAACTCATTCGCCGCTATGCACAGAGCGTGGGGGTAATCTTGCTCACGGATTCCGACAATGCGGGGCGGCAAATTCGCAACCATATCGCGAATTACCTCAAAAGCCACGCTCTTGAGAACAAGTTCCACCATGTTTATGTTCCGAATCTTCTTGAGGTTGAGGATACGAGCATTGCAGAATTACACAGACGCCTTGAGCAGTTCAATAACTGTCAACTGTCAATTGTCAATTGTCAACTGTCAAGTCAATTGACGCGTCAGTGTCTGTTCGACGCGGGTTTAATCGGAGGGGCAGGCTCGGCGAACAAGCGCAGGGAGCTTCTGCGGTATTTAAGCTTGCCGGAAAATCTGTCTGTCAACGCTTTGCTTGACGCGCTGAACAAATGCGAATTAAGAGAGGAGTATAACAAGTGGTTTTCTCAAGCTTGACGTTTCTTTTTGTCTTTCTGCCTGCTTTCTTTTTGATTTACTTCGCCGTGCCTAATCTGCCCCGCTGTAAATGGCTCAAGAATGCGGTGCTGTTCGTGGGCGGGATTTTGTTCTACGCTTGGGGCGAACCCTTCTATGTCATGATTCTCCTCGCCTCGACTTTTATGGACTACGGCTTCGGGCTGCTGATACACAAGAATGACAATCGCCCTAAACTTCGCAAACTTGGGCTGATGTTGTCCGTCATCTTGAACCTGTCGCTTCTCTCGCTGTTTCGCTACAGCGGATTTCTCGCCGACACTGTCAACGGGCTTCTCGGCTCTGACGTTTTTAACATCGAACTCTCATTCCCGATTGGCATCAGCTTCTACACTTTCCAGACCATGTCTTACACCATTGACTTATATCGTCGGCAAATCACCGTGCAGAAAAACCCGATTTCCTTCGCGGCTTACGTTACCATGTTCCCACAGATTGTCGCGGGGCCTATAGTCCGCTACGAAGAAGTCGCGGCGGAGCTGAGCAATCGCAAGATTGACCTTGACTCTGCTTATGAGGGAATCTGCCGCTTTGTACTCGGGCTTGGCAAGAAAGTCCTCATTGCGAACAACATAGGCTTGCTCTGGAGCGGGATAAAAGCAACTGCCGACTATGGCGAACTCTCCCCCGTTACTGCGTGGCTGGGAATAACTGCATTTTGCTTCCAGATTTATTTTGACTTCTCGGGATATTCTGATATGGCAATCGGGCTTGGGAAAATGCTCGGCTTTACTTTCCCGGAAAACTTCAACTACCCCTACAGCTCTCACAGCATATCTGAGTTCTGGCGGCGGTGGCACATAACCCTCGGGAACTGGTTCAAAAGCTATGTTTACTTCCCTCTCGGCGGGAGCAAGGGGAAGCTCAGCAAAACAGTCCGTAACTTAGCCGTCGTATGGCTTCTCACAGGATTATGGCACGGCGCAAGCTGGACTTTCGTGCTGTGGGGCGCAATTTTCGGCGCGTTCATAATCGCCGAAAAGCTGTTCCTCGGGAAACTGCTCACCAAACTCCCTTGGTTTGTCGCGAATTTCTATGTAATGTTCGTTGTAACAGTCATGTGGACTCTGTTCGACCTGCCGAGCGTTTCGCACTCACTGTCTTATATCCGCGCCATGTTCGCTTTCGGAAGCGGCGGAGCAGGCGGGCTTCTTGACTCCACTGCGGCGTATCTGATTATGAACTACGCCGTCATGTTCGCGATTTGCTTCATCGCCGCGTCGCGCCTTCCGCGAATGGCAGTGTCCGCTCTTCGCTCACGCGCCCCTGCTCTCGCTGATTACGGCAGCATAATCGTAATCGCGGCGATTTTCGTGGCTTGTACTGCTTATCTCGTGAACGCGGGCTATAACCCTTTCCTTTACTTCGCCTTTTGAGCCGGCAACAGCGCACGATAATCTTGCACATATAAGTCCGCTAAGTCGATGATTTCCTCTTGAGTCATCGTTTCAATCCACAGATGCGCCCACTCGTCCTCAACAACGGCTACTTTGAACCCCGCTTTCTTTGCCGTCCGAATCGCATAATGCGCGTCTTCAAAAATCCATACTTGCGACTTCGGCGCAACGTCCGCCGTCGCGGACTGCGCCTGCGCGTCGTCGGGCAAAGCCCGACTTCCTTGCGACTTCGGCGCAACGTCCGCCGTCGCGGACTGCGCCTGCGCGTCGTCGGGCAAAGCCCGACTTCCTTGCGACTTCGACGCAACGTCAGGCTTGTCAAAACCTAATTCACGAAGAGCGGTATGATAAATCAGCGGAGACTCTTTCCCCTCCCCGACTTCGCGGCAAGTAAGGATTACATCAAAAAAATCATAAATCCCGTTTCGATGAAGAGCAGGCTCCATGAGATGGCGGTCCGTCGCCGTCGCGAGAGCAAGAGGGACTTTCGCGTTTTTCAGCGCAGTGAGAAACTCAAAGGCACCGGGTTTGAGAACGACTTCATCGCGATACCCGCGTGCAATCCGCTCCCAGTTATATGGGAGCGGTTGCCATATGTGCATGGAATTAAGCAGTGTTCCGTCTAAATCAAAAATAACTGCTTTAGGAGTATGTCCGTTTATATTCATGTGTTGTAAACCTCGTTAAAATTCATTCCTCTGTCTGATTATATCATATGTCAAGCAATCCTCCGGACGGGCAAAGCCCGCCCTGCGGATTTGCTCTTCTCTTACTATTATATCATACTTTTCAAAAAATTGCAAAGTATATTTGCTCAAAATTTTGCAAAAATACTGATATATTATAAATATAAACAGAGAGGTACTTTCTTATGAATACAACAAAAGCAATAACACACCCGGTAACAACAGCGCGTGAATACACCCGCCGCTTATCGCGACGGGGGCTGATTCGCTTAATTTCGCTCCTGACTGCGCTGACAATCGCTTTTGCGATTATGGCGGGGGTTTACCATCACAGAAACACAGTCGCTCAGCGGAGGCTTGAGGCGAACTATCTTCGTTCCCTTGAACTCCTTGCGCTGAACATCGACGACATCAAAACAACCCTCAACAAGAGCGTTTATGCAGGTTCGGCGCAAATGCTCGGTGATTTGTCGGGGGAACTTCGCAGCAACGCGGCAGGAGCGAAACTCGCGCTGTCGCAACTGCCCCTCAGTGACCAAAAGCTTGACAACACCAACAAGTTCCTGAGCCAAGTCGGCAACTATTCCCACAGCCTTGCGCAGAGATACGCAAGGGGCGACACCCTCTCCAAAGAAGACCGAAACAACATCGCCGCATTGATTGAGTTCAGTGAAAAGCTCTCGGGGGAGTTGTGGGAAATAGAAGCACAAGTAAGCCAAGGGCGGCTGACGTTCACTGAAGTTTTCGGAGCGGCTCATGTTGCCGCGAACGCGGGAAGCCCGGAAGCCCCCGCCCATATCGGCGGCAATTTCGCGGGGCTCGAGGACATTTTTGAGAACTACCCCTCCCTCAATTATGACGGCCCCTTCTCGGAGCATACTCTCGGTGCGATTGAGCCGCGATTGCTCAAAGGACGCAGCGGCGTTTCTGCGCAGGATTCGCTGAGCCGCGCAAGGGAGCTTTCAGGGTGCGACACACTCACTTTTGCAAACGAACTCAGCGGACGAATCCCCGTTTATGTGTTCCGAGGCTGTGAGAGCGGACAGTCGGGCAACACTACCGTTACCATGACACGGGACGGCGGCGTTTTCGCGAGTATGCTCACCCACAGAGCGGTCGGTGAGAAAGCGATTACTCTCGACAAAGCAATTACGCTTGCGGAAGAGTTCATCGGGCAGAAGTTCGGAACACTCGGGCTTGAAAATGTCTCAATGGCACACACCTATTATTCCTTAGCGGGAGGCGTGGTAATCGTCGAGTTCGCGAGTTCTGTCGAGGTTGACTGCGGAGAATTCGGTCGCTGTGAAGTAACAGTCTACCCCGACTTAATCCGCGTAGGCGTGGCAGTGGATAACGGCGACATCGTGTCATATGACGCGAACGAGTTCATCACAGCTCACCGCACACGCGAAGTGAAAGAGCCGCTTATTTCCGAGAGCGAAGCCCGCGCGGAATTATCGGCGCTGTTAGAAATCCAGAACACTCGATTCGCGATTATACCTGCAATCAAAGCGAATGGCGGCGATGAGGTTCTGTGCTATGAGTTCCTCTGTGTATCTGAACGCGGAAGCCAAGTTCTCGTATACGTCAACGCCCATACCGGTGCTGAAGAGCAGATTTCTCTTGTTCGAATCAACGATAACGGAACGATTGTTGTGTGACAACGCAGAGCAAATCAAAAGTTTTTTCGAAAAAGCCTTGACATCAATGTATGAATATGGTATACTTGTAAAAGTAAAAGAAGAGATAAGCCCAAAGGGCGGGCTTTGCCCGTCCGTAGGGCGAATCTTGACAACGGCTGAAGCAAAAGAAGAGGAGATAAAAGCAATGGAAAATGATGAGTTCATGGTTGAGGTAGTCGATATAGACGGTGAAGAGTTTGAGAAAATCGCCGAGTTAGAACATGAGGGCGAAGTCTATTTCGCGTTGATTCCCTTTGTAGACGATGAAGATGACGATTCGGACGAAATTGAAATCGAAGAGTTCGGGATTTTGAAGCGCGTCGAAGTTGACGGCGAGTTCATGCTCGAATCTGTCGATGATGATGATTTGCACGACAAAATCGGCGGGCTGTTCGAAGCTATGTTCGAAGAAGCGGAAGTAGATTAAACACTTGCTGAACTACTGCTGTGTTCGAGAGGTATTGCTTGGTATAATCCAACACTTTGACCACGGGATTTCCACTCCGTCGGCGGATTGCAGACCTCCCGCGCTTTGGCAACAAAGCTCGGACGAAGGGAGCGTGAACCCGCGGGGGAATTTACCCACCCTGCACACGTGCGGGTTTTATATGGCGTACTACGGCATAAGCGGTGTTCAACCCCTCCCAATCGGGAGGGGTTGTTGTTTTTACTCCGCTCACCTCTCCCCGAAAAGCAGCTTCCCAATCCCCTTTACAATCGGCAAGCCTGCTGCGAAAGCGAGTACAATCAGCAATGTTTGAGCGGACAGAACAGTCGTCTGCAAAACGGGTGAGAGCCACGTGGTTGTAACAGCGATTGCGATAATCGCGGTTGAAGCGAGTACTGCCCAAATCAGATGAGGATTGCCTCTGTATTTCGCGTTGAAAACCCCCCGCCGTGTGTCTTTGCACTCGAAGACGAATACTAATTGCGATAAGCCGAGAGTCGCCATTGCGGCAGTCCGCGCCATTGCCAAGTCGGAATCGTTTGCTCCGTTTGCCGCATTCCCGAAGCCCAAAGCCAACCAAAATACCGCGAGTGTGCAGGCGGCGATTGCAATTCCGCGAAAAGCTATGCTCGTGAGAAGCCCTCCTGCGAACACACTGTCTGAGCTGCTGCGCGGCGGTTTTTTCATGATGTTGTCGGCGGCGGGTTCCATACTCAGCGCGATTGCGGGAAGCCCGTCTGTTACTAAGTTAATCAGCAAAATCTGAATGGGAATCAGCACGAGAGGCAGCCCGAGAAGCATTGCTGTCAGCATTGTCAGAACCTCACCTATGTTAGACGACAGCATATAACGAATAGATTTACGGATATTGTCATATATAGTCCGCCCCTGCTCCACTGCGTTCACGAGTGTCGCGAAGTTATCGTCAAGAAGAACCAACTGGGCGGCTTCTTTGGTAACATCAGTGCCTGTGATTCCCATAGCAACACCGATTGCAGCTTCTTTGACTGCGGGAGCGTCGTTGACTCCGTCCCCTGTCATAGCGACTATGTTGCCCTGTGCTTTGAGCCGCTTAACAAGAACAAGTTTGTCTGCGGGGGTCATTCGCGCATGAACCTCTGCTATTCCCGCTTGTTTTGCGATTTGTTCTGCGGTGTTCTTATGGTCGCCCGTGAGCATGATTACGCGGATTCCCGCCCGCTTACATTTGCGGACTGCGGCTTTGACTTCCGGGCGCAGAGGGTCGGAAAGACCGATAATGCCCAAAAAAGCAGAGTTCGTCGCCAGAGCCAAACAGCGCAGCCCCTTGCGCGTCATTTCATCGTGAACTTGCCTGATTTTCGCGGCGGCTCGCGGTTCGATATTGCATTTCGGCAGAATCGCCTCAAGAGAGCCTTTGAGCCAATTAACTGTCAACTGTCCGTTATCAACTGTCAACTGTGTCGTAACTTGCATGAACTGTGACTTGCTCTCAAAAGGAATCTCAGCGGTGCGGGTATATGCGGCAATATTAGAGTTAGCGGCGGCTTTCGCCCAATCCGCGAGAGCAAGCTCCGTAGGGTCGGACTCGTTGTTGCACAATGCGGCGCATAAAAGCAACTGCTTCTCTTGCGCAAACGCCGCGACTTGTGTAACTTTCATTTTGTTCTGAGTGAGAGTTCCTGTCTTGTCTGTGCAAATCACATTAGCGCAACCCAGCGTTTCGACAGAATGAAGCTTGTTGACCAAAGCCTTCTGCTTGTAAATCCTCCGAACAGCTAAAGCAAGGGAAATAGTCACCACAGCGGGCAGCCCTTCAGGAATTGCCGCGACTGCGAGGGAAATCCCCGTCAGCAGCATATCGAAAACGCCGTAACCTTGGATTACGCCAAGCAAACTCACCGCTATGCAGACGATAATGCAAATCAACCCGATTGTCCGCCCGAGTTCGCCGAGTTTTCGCTGAAGGGGCGTAGGTTCGGGTTTTACGTCAGACAACATCGTCGAGATTTTGCCCATCTCCGTCGCCGCACCTGTCGCGATAACTTCGGCTACACCGTGTCCGCGAGTAACACTCGTCCCCATGAATACGCGGCTGTCGGTGGTTTTCCCGATTGGCAGGCTTTCCCCTGTCAGCAGGGATTCGTCTGCTTCGAATGCAGTTGCGGACAACAAGCGGCAGTCTGCGGGAATGCGGCTTCCGGCTTCAATCCGTACCACATCGCCGCGAACAAGCTGCGTCGCGTCAATCTGCGTGAGCCGCCCGTCGCGAAAGGTCTGCGCTGTCGGTGCAGAGAGCCTCTTGAGGGCCTCCAGCGTCTTTTCAGCACGGTATTCCTGAACAAACCCGAGAATCGCGTTCAGAACCACCACGACGATAATCGCCGCCGCGTCTAAATATTCCCCCATCGCGACTGAAACGCCCGTTGCACAAAGCAGAATAATCACCATCGCGTCTTTGAACTGCCCTGCAAAAATGCGCCCCGGCTGAAGTTTCTTTGCGCTTGTGAGGGTATTCTCCCCGTCGCGGGCAAGCCGCGCGCGTGCTTCCTGTGTTGTCAGCCCCGTGTGTTTCATATGTAAATGCTCCCTCTTGTCCTTTTTTCTATATACTATGAGGACAGGCAGACAAGTATTACAAAATAGGGGTTGACAAAGGAAAAGATTTATGATATACTTAGAACATTATATATCTTAGCTATTTTTTTCGAGGTGGTATATGAAAAACATAATTAAAACACGAAAAATAATCAGCGCGTTTCTCGCTTTCGCGATTGTGATTTCGCTGATTGCACCGGCTGCTGCTTTCCCGCCGGAGCGGCTCACTCACAACTATACGGTGAAATGTGCTTTGCTTGTTTTGGGCTCAATAATCGGAAATGAGCAACTCACGGCACAACAGGAACTTCTGTTCGACATTAACGGCGACGGAAGAATCGCCATTGATGACGCACTTGAAATCTTGCGCCTCTTAATCGGGCTTGAAAACCTAATCACCAAGCAGCGTGAAGCAGCCGCTCTTGATACACAGACAACCGCGCCGCCTGCAAGCACGCCCCCGCCCACGGCTGTAACCGAACTCACCACGACTGCGCCTCCCACTACCGCGCCGCCTCCTCCCGCTACCGAGCCGCCGCCCGCCAACGCTGAACTTCAGCTCGCGTTGGAGGTGATTAGGCTCATGAATATCGAACGCGAAAACGAAGGGCTTCCTCCCCTTCTCCCCGGGAGCGACGCACACTTCGCCGCTTCCGCACGCAGAGCCGAGGAAATAGTCGTTCACTGGGCACATGACCGCCCCGACGGCGCGAAGTGGTCCACTGTTTTCGCCGAGTTCGATGTTAATTACCGCCGCGCAGGCGAAAACTTGGCTATGGGGCAGTCTTCTCCTTCCCAAGCCGTCCGCGACTGGATGAACTCCCCGGGGCATCGCGCCAACATTATGCACGACAGCTTCACTCATGTAGGGGTCGGCGTTGTTCGCGCCGAAGGTCGCCTTTATTGGGTTCAGTTGTTTATCTCGCTGTAGGAACACTCTTCGGCTTTTCACTAACTGTCTACTGTCAATTGTCAACTGTCAACTGTACATCAGCAGGCTGTCAATTTCACTCGCGCTGAGCCCCGGATTTAACACGCGGTTCAGCGCAGTTGCAATCACCCGCGAAAAGTGGTTCACTACAATGTCGATATTTCGCGGAACTACCATGAACGCCTCTCCGCTCGGGGTTTTCTTGCCAAGATAGTCGATGACAGTCGGTACACCGACGGCAACCACGGGAATGCCGAAAGTTTTCTGCGAAATTTCGGTGCGATTGTTGGCGACGCCGCTGCCCGGGGTAATGCCGGTATCGGTAACTTGGATTGTAGCACAGAGCCGTTCGAAGCTGTTGCAGGCAAGGCTGTCGATGACGATTAGGCAGTCGGGGCTAACTCCGTCGGTGAGGAGTTTGAGCTGCTGTGCTGTTTCGAAGCCGGTCTGCGCCATTACCCCCGGCGACAATACATAGGTTTTACGAAGCCCGAGTTGCTCTACTTCTTCTTGAAGCTCTGCGTTTGCGGTGAAATGCGCAGTGGCGAGGGTTTTTCCCGCCGTCCTCACCCCGAGAGAGTCGGGCGTGATGTTGGCGTTCCCGAGCCCGGCGATGAGGAAACTGTTCGCGTCAGGCGGGAGCATAGGCGCGAGAGCTTTGACTAACTCCGCGATTTCTGTGTCCGCGTCAAGTTCACCTGCTTCGCCGCAAAAGACGGTGGAGTAGTTTCCTTGCGGTTTCGTGTTCATTTCGTGTGCTAAATCTGTTCTCATAAGTTATACCTCTATAGTTGATGTCACGATTCACCCGTCGGACGGGCAAAGCCCGCCCTTTGGGCTTATCTCTTCTTTTGCTTTTACTGTGCTTCCCTTTGAAAATGGGTGGAGTAATAGTATGGCTTGAACGCCATATGTTATACGCACACAGTAAGAAAAGCAAAAACGGCGAGGTTATTTCTAACCACGCCGTTTTTTGTATGCTTTCCCGCCCGCAAACACCGCGATTGCTGCGGCGAATATGCCCATGCTGACATACTGAGAAGTCGAGAAGCCCGCGTACAGACCGCGTGCAGCGTCTCCGCGCAGAAACTCGAGGGTAAATCGCCAGAGTGCGTATAATGCCCCATACAGCGCGGCTGTCTGCCCCGGGACTGCCTTGCCCCGACGGTACGAAATCAGCCCGAAAGCGAACACAATCGCCGCGATTACGGCGTTTCCGACGGCTTCAATTGCGGGAACGGCTAACAGCGGCACTCCTGCAGGGGCGGCGACATGGGTGTATCTGTCGAATCGCGGCGGGTAAATAACAGCGAGGGGGTAGAGCGGGTGGGAAGAATCCACCCGTATTCCGAAACAGCAACCGCCGTAAAAACACGCCATTCGACCGAATGCGTGTCCTAAAGGAATCGCAGGCGCGATTATGTCTGCGAGGTGCAGAAGCGGCATTTTGAATCTGCGGCA
>WQXP01000017.1 GCA_009784765.1 Oscillospiraceae bacterium
CGAAATCGTCGTCGGTGATATAACCGGCACAGGCAGCGTCGTCATAGCCGACGCTCTCGAAATCTTGCGCTTTATTATCGGGCTTCCCTGTTCAATTCAAGCCGCTGTAATCTGCGGCGATTGCCACGAACCCTCCCCCTCTTGTGCAAGCTGCATTCCCGCGAATAAAGCGTGGCACGCGGCGGCGGCAGTTACAGGCGGCGACAATGTCGGCATTAGCGACGCTCTGCACATTCTGAGATTTATTATCGGGCTTCGCGCACCTTCCCTCGAAGACTACTGGTGGGGGGCATTACCCAATCCGCCCCCACGCCCCCCCGACGACAGCCACACAATCAACTGGACTCCCGTTCCGCGCCAGAACTTCACCCCAAGACGCGGACACACCACCTTGCGCTTAGTTGATTGCAATACCTGCACAGTTCTTGTAACGCGATTGTTCTGCACAACCCATGAAGACTATTGTGGCGAATCAATCGAAGGGGACGACGCGCCTGCTCCCGAATGCTTACTCGTGGAAGTCCGCGAACACGGAGAACTCTGCGAAGAGTGTGAGAGAGAACTCCACATTCCCGATATGATTGTTTTCCATACCACAGGCGGAACTACGCGCAGTGCCATTAACTGGCTTAACAACCCCACGTCGGAGGTGTCATATCACTTCATCATAGCAGGGGACGGAACAATCACGCAACACGTTGACATTACTCATTGGGCTTACGCCAACGGAACTAACGTGGAGAACCCCACGAACGTCAATCACATAAGCCGTGCGACGCACCCGACAGTCATTGAACGGAACACCAACGCGAATTTTTACACAATCGCAATCGCCTTCGGGGATATGCCCGAAAGCAGCCCCTCATATGCCCAGATGGACGCCGCCGCTTGGCTGATTCAACACGTGCGGTGGGAGGTTCTGCAAATCTACGGCACTACATTAGTCATCGACCGCGAACACGTAATCGGACATAATCAAATCAACTCTGTTCGCAAAGCCGACTGCCCCGGGCGGAATTTTCCCTTCACGCGAATTTTGCGCCTGTTTAACGTCAGAGGGTAATCGCCATCATGAAAAGCAAAAGCAATAAAATCGCCGCTTTACTTGCCGCCCTCGCGCAAGAATATCCCGCGCCAATCTGCGAGCTGAATTACACCGCCCCTCACGAGCTTTTGATTGCGGCGCGGCTCTCTGCCCAATGCACCGATAAAAGAGTAAACGCCGTAACCCCCGAGCTTTTCGGGCGGTTCAACGGCGTTTGTGATTTTGCGGCGGCAGAGCTTCGTGAAATTGAGGGCATAGTCAAACCTTGCGGACTCTACAAAACAAAAGCGGCGAGTATCAAGGCTATGTGTGAGTTGCTTTTGCGAAATCACGGGGGGGAAATCCCCGAGGAGATGGACGCGCTTCTTGCTCTGCCCGGCATAGGGCGGAAAACCGCCAACCTCATTCGCGGGGAACTGTTCGGGCTTCCCGCCATAGTCGCCGACACTCACGTAATTCGCCTGTCGGGGCGATTGGGGTTAGTGCCTCAAAGGCTCAAAGACCCGCACAAAGTCGAGCTTATTTTGCGGGAGCTAATCCCACCGAAAGAGAGCATGGCTTTTTGCCACCGTTTAGTTCTGCACGGGCGGCGAGTCTGCAAAGCACGCAAGGCGGACTGCTGCGCCTGTATCTTACGCCCAGAGTGTGATACAGGAGTGAGTAATGACGCCTGTTATTTCGAGACGTAATTCGAGAAGTATTTAGAGAACTGTTTTCGAAAAAAACCTTGACAAAAAGAGGAAGCTGTGATATACTGGTAGGAAGCAACAACTTAAGAAAGGACACGGTGGACATCATGACACACAGCATACGAAATCGCATATTATCCCTGCTGACAGCAGCGACGGTGATTCTTTCGGCAATTCCCTTTGAAAAAGCAGAGGCGAACACAGTCCTCACCATGAGCCCGAGTGCAGGTTCGCGCCACGCCCCCACCATCAACGGCTGGAACATCGAGGCATGGACAGACACACGCCTCACGGGGAACTCGACCATGACGGTCAATACCAATGGCGGTGCGTTCACTTGCGCGTGGAACAATACCTACAACACGCTTTTCCGAACCGGGCGAAAGTTCAGCCCCATGCCGACTGTGTCGTCGATGCCTTACGCTTCGATTCGCTATGATGTCCGCAACTTTTCCAGCGGAAGCGGCGCGACATATCTGTGTATCTACGGCTGGACGGACGGCACTAGCGGCAACAACACTTCCGGCGGCGCGATTATTGAGTGGTACATCGTGAACAACTGGATGCACTGGAACCCGGAACGTGCAGGCACTTCAGGGAACTATCAACGCCACGGAACTACGACTATTAACGGTCATGTTTATGACATTATCTCCGCTTGGAGAGTTAATCAACCTTGGGTCGGGCCCGGGAATAACGGAACTTTTTTGCAACTCTTTAACGTCCGCAGGAACAGCCAAATCACGGGTAATCACCCCGTTACCAACACCTTAGACGGCACGATTGACGTTGCGGCGCATTTCGCGGCGTGGCGAAACCTCGGTATTATCAACAATCCCGGGGGAAATGAAAGCTCTGCTTTTACTAACAACTCGCGATTGTATGAAATCTCTTTCACTCTTGAAGGGTACGGCGGGCTTCCCAATGGAAGTTCGGGCAGGGGCGATGTTCGTAACCTCTGCTTGGCTTATTCGGGGCAAACAGGGCGATTATGCACTTGGAACGGCTGTACTAACTGCAACAGCGCAGGAGGCGTTACGACTCCTGCGGTTACTACGGCAAGGCCGCCGACTTCTACGACTTCCCCTGCGACCACCACAAGACCTCCCACTGCTACGACTGCACCCGCAACCACCACAAGACCGACGACAACTGCGGTAACTCCGCCGAGCGTCGCGCCGACTTTCGGGATTAGCCTGAGCCAAACAACGCCCGTCGCTTTTCCGAGCAGAACCGCCGGCTACGGCGAACAAGAGTGGTACACGGTTACTGTAACCAACACGGGCAATCAGCCCACCGGTCCGTTGACTGTTTCTGTGCCGCCGGGGTTTTCAGTACAAGGGACTACAGGGCTTGGGAACGGAATCGCCGCAGGAGCAACGCGGACTTTCGATGTTCGCCCGAGCCGCGGCAACGCGGCGGGAACTTACGGAGGTGCTGTTACTGTTTCGGGGGGCAACGGCATAACCGCGCGAAGTTTTAATGTCAGCTTTAATGTGACTGCGGCGACTACTACTACTACTACTACCGCTGTTACGACTCCTCGCCCGACTGCGCCGACTACCGCTCCTACTACTGCGCCCACTACTGCGCCGACTACCGCTCCTACTACTGCGCCTACAACCGCTCCGACGACTTCGCCTTCAGGCGACGACGGGACTGCTCCGAGCAGCGGAATACAAGTCGAGCCTGTTCCTACTCCGCGCATTGTTCACAACGGGCCGGCAGAACTCTGCGAAACTTGCGGTGTGGAGAAATCGTGGAGGATTACGACTGTATGCAGCGACAACACCGACGACGAACCCCGTCAACGGCGCGGAGCTAAGCGTGATATATGGGGCAATCTGCTTCTTGCTTGTGAGCCGCGCAAGCCCGATGACCTTCCCAACGACGACGACGATGACGACGACGATGACGACGATGCCTTTTCTGCGCTAAGCTAACCTAAATCTTCTACACGTTTCCCCGTCCCCGCGAACTCGCTCAGTGCTGTGAATCGCGCCTTCTTTTCGGAGGGCGCGATTTGCTTCGCCATACTCGCGGCAGCAGTGCCTTCACGCGCTGAGAAGCGAAAGACGTGGATTTTCGCAAAGCCCATTTCCTGCACGAATGCAAGTGTCTGTGCGAACTCGGCTTGGGTTTCCCCGGGAAAACCCACGATTATGTCGGTAGTAATCGCGACATTTGCGCCAAACGCCCCTCGCAGGCTCGCGATTTTGCTGCGGTATTGCGCCGTGTCATAACGGCGATTCATTCGGTGTAAAACCGCGTCGCACCCGCTCTGCAAAGACAGATGAAAATGCCGACGAAGTTGCGTTTTCGGGATTTGCGCTAACCGCGTTATGTCAGTATCGCTGAGCAAGTCCGGCTCAAGAGAGCCGATGCGGACAGGCACTGTTTTCGATTCAAGGGCTTTACAGATTGCTTCAACAGCTCCGACTAATCCGTGTTCTTCATACGCATACAAGGCGAGGTTGATTCCCGTAATCATGATTTCGCTGTGATTTGCGGCAAGGCTCTGCGCCTCTGCGGCTATGTCTGCGATTGGGCGGCTCACAGGATTGCCGCGAGCTTTCGGGATTATGCAGTAGGCACAATCGCGGTTGCAGCCGTCTTGGATTTTTAGGAAAGCGCGTTTGCGGTCGCGTTGGGGCGAGTATGGGAGCGGGTTTACCAAGGCTGTCGCCGGACTAATCGGGAATTTCCCTGCTATAACCACGTCTGCCCCCATTGCGGCGGCTTTTTCCGGGTAAGCTTTCGGCAGACAAC
Source organism: Oscillospiraceae bacterium (assembly GCA_009784765.1). Classification (GTDB taxonomy): domain Bacteria; phylum Bacillota; class Clostridia; order Oscillospirales; family Ruminococcaceae; genus Ruminiclostridium_E. The sequence continues at coordinate 4,504 of WQXP01000017.1, forward strand.
CGCAGAGAACTACGGTACAGCAGGGCTTTTCGCGCTTGAGCTTAGCAATCAGCGCGGCGATTTTGCGGTCGGCGGTTTCGGTTACAGTGCAGGAGTTAATCACATGGACGCTTTCACCGAAACCCGCATTATCAGCATTTTCGCGCATATATTCGGTAATCGCATAGCTGTCATATTGATTCGCTTTGCACCCGAATGTTGTTATGTTAAATTTCATATTCCCTCTTGACAGATTGATTTATTTATGGTATGATTAAACTCGAGAAATGAAAGGAGATTTACTTAACCATGACTGAAAAGAAAATCAAAATCACAACCATAGAAGACGTGAAGAAGTTCGTGACTACCGTTACCATGTTCGTCGGTGATGTTGACGTTGTTTCGGGAAGATACACCGTTGACGCAAAGTCGCTCATGGGGCTGTTCAGCCTTGATTTGTCCAGCGAATTGACTCTGCGCGTCCACGTTCCCCAAAGCGATTATGACTGCGGCGAATTACTCGCGAAATTAGACGACTTCATCGTTAAAGGCTAACGTCGATTGTTTCTAATCCTTGTTGTTTAAGCAAAGCCGCGATTTCGGGCGATATAATTTCCCCCGGAATAATCAGCGCAGCACAGGGCGGCGTTGTCACATGAATACCCGCACATACTCTCCCGATTGCTTTTGCGATTGGGAGGGTTTCTTTTGGCGCGAAATACGCCTCACGCGGACGCATTGTCAGTTGACAGTTGACAGTTGACAATTGACAGCCGGTTCGGGCGACAGGCGGTTTTTGTTCAATAGCTTTCATAGCCGCAAATACACGCTGAGTGTCCGCCTGCTCTGTGATTGTCGAAAAGAGCAAAATTGCGTACCGGGGCTCGCTCATCTCACCGATTATTCCCCGCTGCGCTAACTCACGGGCATAATCTCGCCCGTCATAACCGTAGGCGTTACAGTCAATTACAACTCGTAACAAATCACTGTCTTTGAGCTTATAACCCCACTCTGTGAGCCGCTGTTTCAGCTCCGCTGCTGCGCCGAACGCTGCCGCCCCTTTGTGCTTCTCGAGAGCGATATGAGCGTTGCATAGGTCAAGGCTTTCGAGAATAAGATAAGACGGGCTGCTCGTGCCAAACAACTGCAGTGCGTCTTCGGCGGGTTTCACATAGCGCGAGTCCGCGATATGCAGATACGCCGCCCCTGTCAGCGCAGGCAGAGTCTTATGAGCGGACTCCGCCACCATAGCTATGTTATACTCTGCGCCGCGTTTCAGCGGGTGAGAGTCGGTGAATACCAAATACGCGCCGTGAGCGTTGTCGACTAAAATCGGCACAGGCGAATCCTGCGGGATTTTCGCGACATTCCCGTAATAGTCGATATTCGTGATGAAATGCGCAGAGCAATCCCCATGGGGTGTGTCGCTCCACACTATATCAATATCGAGTAAAATCGCTGCGTCAATCACGCTTCGGTGAACTCCGCGAACTGCCGAAATCCGCCCCCCCGCAAAAGGCGCGAGCATTGCGTAAATCGCGAGAGTGCTTCCGCTTGTCGAAAAAAGCGAACGCTCTGCCCCGAATAATTCGGCGCATCGGCGTTCGCTTTGTCTGATTACGTCAACAGCTTCGTCGCTGAACTCTGTAATGTCGTGAGGGTTCATCAGACCCTTATGCCCGGGAGTATGGCAAGACAATACGCCCGACGCGGTGTGGCTTTTCAAAAAATCATGGAGGGGAGTGCTGCTCATTTCACATTCTTCCTGTAATGGGCTCAATTACAATATCTCCCGAGTTATCGACTTTTACGCGGCATCTGTCCCACTCTTTTTCGACCTTTTTGCGCAGTTCGCCTATTCGCACGCTTACGCCGGGGAAAACAGTCTTTCGAATTTCCACGAACAGCGCAGAGTTATCGCGGAAGCTCTCGTCTATTTCTGTTATGCGCTTCTTGATTTTCTTAATCTCGGTAGCCATCTGGAATCGCCCGCGAATAACTGTTTTGAGCGTCTCTTCCTTGTCAGGCGGCAAGCCACCTGCTTTCTTTTTCGTTGCGTTGAGTTGTTCTGCCAACTGTGCATACTGAGTGGTTTTTTCAGTGAGTTGTGCTTCTTCTTCCTCAAGTTCCTTTTTCTCTTTGGCAAGAACAGCACTTTCACCTAAGGTCAGCGATGTTTTGGTATACGCACCCGAACCGAGGAGGTTAAACACCATTCCTTTGAAAGCAGTGAGCCGCCCGCCAATAACCACGCCTTTGCCCGAAATTGCCGTAATTGTTCCTTTGCTGAGTGCCTCACAAGAGACAAAACTCGCCGAAATCATATCGCCGCCGCTCTCAAGATTACAGCCTTCGCAGAACCCCGTCTTAATATCGCCGTTGGCTTTGAGTGTAGATTTCACTGCCCCGATTTTTATGTCGATATTTCCACCGGCTTCTATTGTGGCATTGCTCGTCGTTCCGCTGATTGTAATGTTTTTCTTAGACTTGACAAAGAAGCCTTCAAACACGTTGCCTTTGATGTTCACGTCTCCGATAAAGTCAATATTCCCTGTAGCCGCGCCAATATCTTCGCCAATGTTGAGGACTTCTTCCACGGTGAAATGGTCTTTGTGCCATCTCAGATTGCCGTCAACCGCCGCAGAAATCATAGTTCCGTCTTCGTTGAGAACAGTTCCGAGCCCCACCATGTACTTCGCAGGTTTTCCCGGAAGTGATTTCAGCGCGATTCCGCAAACGTCTACCCCTTCTTCCCCCTCAGTCTCGTGAGTAATATCCGCGATAGGGGTTCCGCTGAGTATGTTCTGGACAAGCCCTAAGTCTTTATAATCCATCTCGTCCTTTTCGTTCTTCTTGGGGGTAAGTGCGCCGCCCGTCTCAAAGCGATAATTGATTATGCCGTCAATCCCGTTAAGCGGACGAACGCCGCGGGCTATGATAATCGGTATGTCATAATTTTGCTGTTTGAGTGCCGTTTCAATCGCTTCCTCTTCCAGCTTTGCTTTGACGGGGCTTACCGCAATCTCTTTGTGAATATCTTCTGCGCTGAGTTCTTTTCCGCCGTTTTCAGGCGCGGTCATCGTCAAGTATGCCGTCATTCTGTCATCTGATATACTTATTGCGGCTGTCGAGTCTACTGCTTCAACTGATGCTTCGGTTACTTCTGTGTTATTGTTTTCGTTCATGGTACACACCCCTTTCGAAGTTATCAAGATTCGCCTGATGTGCGGGCAAAGCCCGCCCTTTGGGCTTATCTCTTCTTTATACTATAGTCTTACATATAGCATAACACATAATTGTCGAAATTTCAAGCCTTTTTACAGCTTTTTTTAGTTATTTTTATTGAATTCGAATTTTTTGCGAAAAATTTGCTAAAATTTACGCTTATTTCTTGACAAAAGATTTATTACGTGGTATACTGAATTATGTGTGGCAGAAACTTAGCGACATACATTAGTAGGAAAACGGAAAATAAAGGAGAATTAAAACAATGGCATTAAACAAGAAAAACGTAGAAAATCTCAACGTGTGCGGTAAGCGCGTATTGGTAAGATGTGATTTTAACGTCCCTCTCAAAGACGGGGCTATCACTAACGATAATCGCATTGTAGCAGCATTGCCGACTATTCGTAAACTCATTGAAAATGGCGGCAAAGTTATACTGTGCTCCCACTTAGGCAAAGTTAAAACACCTGAAGACAAAGCACGCCTCACCCTTGCGCCTGTGGCTGTAAGGCTCGGTGAACTTCTCGGCAAAGAAGTCACGTTTGCTTGCGACGACACTGTAGTCGGCGACAATGCCCGCAGTGCGGTCTCGGCTATGAACGACGGTGATGTTGTTCTGCTTGAAAACACTCGCTTCCGTGCAGAGGAAACCAAAAACGGCGAAGAGTTCAGCAAAGATTTGGCAAGCATCGCTGACGTTTATGTCAACGACGCTTTCGGCTCGGCTCACCGCGCCCATTGCTCCACTGCTGGGGTTACGGAGTTCATCAGCGGCGAAACGGCTGTCGGTTATCTCATGAACAAAGAAATCGCCTTCCTCGGCAATGCTGTTGAAAACCCTGAGCGTCCCTTCGTGGCAATCCTCGGCGGAGCGAAAGTTGCGGACAAACTTAATGTTATTTCCAACCTCATCGAAAAATGCGACACTCTCATCATCGGCGGGGGAATGGCGTACACTTTCCTCAAGGCAAGCGGAAACGAAGTCGGCAAATCTCTTGTTGACAATGAAAAGCTCGATTATTGCCGCGAAATGATGGACAAAGCCAAGAAGCTCGGCAAATCTCTTTTGCTTCCTGTTGATACGGCTATTGCCGGTGCTTTCCCTAACCCTATTGACGCGAAAGTTCCTGCTGATTATGTCGCCTCGTGCGAAATCCCTGCTGACCAAATGGGGCTTGACATAGGGCCTAAAACTTGCGAACTTTTCGCGGCAGCAGCTAAGACTGCTAAGACAGTCGTGTGGAACGGGCCTATGGGCGTGTTCGAAAATCCTACACTCGCGAAGGGAACAATCGCTCTTGCGCAGGCACTCGCAGAGACCGACGCGACGACTGTTATCGGCGGCGGGGACTCTGCGGCGGCTGTAGTTCAGCTCGGGTTCGCCGACAAGATGAGCCATATCTCCACCGGCGGCGGCGCAAGCTTAGAATACCTTGAGGGCAAGGTGCTTCCGGGGATTGATGTGATAATGGACAATTGACAGTTGACAGTAGGGGCGACCGTCCCGGTCGCCCGTTATATTCACAATGTATTAAGGAGAAATAATCATGAAAAAACAATCACGCAAAGTTGTCATTGCGGGCAACTGGAAAATGAATAAAACTCGCCCTGAGGCGGCGGAGTTGGCGAAACAATTAGCAGACGTGGCGAAAGCACCGAATGTCGAAGTCGTCGTGTGTGTGCCTTTCACGAATTTGGAAACTGTCGTGAACGAGTTCTCGCTTGCTGCCGTTAAAGTCGGCGCGCAGAACGTACATTTCGCGAAAAGCGGCGCGTTCACAGGGGAAATCAGCACGGATATGCTGTGCGAACTCGGCGTGCAGTATGTCATCATCGGGCACTCGGAACGCCGCCAGTATTTCGGCGAAACAGACGCGACTGTGAACAGCCGTACTAAAGCCGCATTAGACGCGGGGTTGACTCCGCTGATGTGTATAGGCGAGCTTCTCGAAGAACGGGAAGCGGGAATCACCGAAGAAGTTCTCGCGCGGCAGACTAAGCTTGCATTCGCGGGATTTACGGCAGAAGAAGTCTGCAAAACTGTAATCGCTTATGAGCCTGTATGGGCTATCGGGACAGGCAAAACCGCGACTGCCGCTCAAGCGGGAGAGGCTTGCGGGTTCATTCGCGGAGTTGTCGCGAAGCTCTATGGCGCAGATGTCGCTGACGCTGTTACAATTCAGTACGGCGGCAGCATGAACGCTCAAAACGCTGCTGAACTCTTGGCGCAAGAGGACGTAGACGGCGGCTTAATCGGCGGCGCGAGCTTGGTCGCGGAAGATTTCAAGGCGATTATTAAAGCGGCGGTTGACGGCAATTGACGGTTGACAGCTATTTAAGGAGATATGTATGAAAAAAGTTTTATTAGTTGTAATGGACGGAATCGGGTTTTCGTCAACGGGAATAGGCGATGCAGTCGCGCAGGCGAAAACGCCGACTCTTGACAGGTTTTTGAGCGAATATCCTAATGTTCGCCTCAAAGCTCACGGAAGTGCGGTGGGTCTGCCCAGCGATGATGATATGGGTAACTCTGAAGTCGGGCATAATGCCCTTGGGTGCGGGCAGATTTATTCTCAAGGCGCGAAACTTGTGAACGAGTCGATTGAGTCGGGCAAGATGTATGAGTCAGACGTGTGGAAAAAAGCCTTGACCGGTGCGACGCTTCACTTTATCGGGTTGTTGTCGGACGGGAATGTTCATTCTAACATTGAGCATTTGTTCAATATGCTTCGCCGCGCTAAGGCGGACGGCGTGAAACGCGCGCGAGTGCATATTCTCTTAGACGGACGCGATGTTCCTGCTACTTCTGCTTTAGACTATGTTGAGAAGCTCGAGAGTGTTCTTGCAGAGTTAAATGATGATACATTCTGCGGCAAAATTGCCTCGGGCGGCGGACGCATGAAAATCACCATGGACAGATACGAAGCGGATTGGGCGATGATTGAACGGGGCTGGGATACTCATGTTAAGGGCGAGGGCAAGTTTTTCAAAAGTGCGAAAGAGGCGATTGAAACTTTCCGCGAAGACACCCCCGGCATAATCGACCAAGATTTGCCTGCTTTTATAATCGCAGAAGACGGAGAGCCCGTCGGCAAAATCGAAGACGGCGACAGTGTAATTTTGTTCAACTTCCGCGGCGACAGAGCGATTGAGATTTCTATGGCATTCGAGAATGAGAACTTAGACAAGTTCCCGCGCGGAGCAAAACCCGACGTAATCTACGCGGGAATGCTGCAATATGACGGTGATTTGAAACTCCCCGAATTGTTTCTTGTGAATCCTCCTGAAATTACAGGCACTTTGTCGGAGCTTTTGGTTGAAAAAGGCATTCGCCAGTATGCGGTGAGTGAAACACAGAAGTTCGGACACGTTACGTATTTCTGGAACGGAAACAAAAGCGGCAAGTTCAGTGAAGAGCTTGAAACTTATAACGAAATTCCCTCCGACAACATCAGCTTTGATAAAGCCCCTAAGATGAAGTCTGCCGAGATTACCGCAGATGTTGTCGCGGCGGTGAAGTCAGGCGAGTATGACTTTATTCGCTGTAATTTCCCGAATGGCGACATGGTCGGGCATACGGGGAGCATGGACGCGACGATTATCGGCGTAGAAGCAGTAGACGAGGCTTTGGCGCGTCTCGAGCAAGTTTGCGCGGACGCCGGCTTCTTGTTAGTCATCACCGCAGACCATGGTAACGCAGATGAGATGTTCGAGAAAGACAAGAAGGGCAACTTAGCTCCGCGAACTGCTCATTCGCTGAACCCTGTGCCTTTTGTGGTGTGCGATAAGTCCGTCGCACTCAAAGACGGCGACGAAAGTGTGTTCGGGCTTGCGAATGTCGCGGCTACGGTTGCGCAGCTTCTCGGAGTTGAGGCTAATCCTGTGTGGGAAAAAAGTTTGCTGAAATAAATTTTTGCTATTGCTTTTTCAATGAAAGTGTGTTATGATATGTTTATAGGAGGTGATTTGAATGGAACAAGCTATTGTTAGTTTTCCGATTGACGCTGAAATCAATGCTAAATTTGAACAAGTTTGTCAAAAGCTTGATTTGACTTTGACTGAGGCTTTCACTATGTTTATGAAAAAAGTCAGCGGAGAAAATAGAATCCCTTTTGAAGAAGAAGTTCACCCTTTTTATTCGCAGGAGAATATGGCTGTGTTAAGCCGCAGAATTGCTGATATTAAATCCGGCAAAGCAAAAATGACAGAACGCGAATTGATAAGGGTGGATGAGGAATGAACAAACTATGGAAAGATGAGGCGTGGGAAGAGTATGTTGAGTGGCAGACAAAAGACAAGAAAACGCTCAAGAAAATTCATGTGCTTATTGACAGCA
>WQXP01000018.1 GCA_009784765.1 Oscillospiraceae bacterium
GGGTTGACTATTAGCAGTAGTTTTTGCATTTTTCAACAACCTCATCATATCCTTAAACTTCACCCTGTCGCCGTTGTGCAGAATTAAATGCTCGTAGACTTTCGCGACGAAAATCGCGAATACCACCAAACACAGGGCAAGCACCGAAATCGAAAGGGCAATTTGCCCGCCTGTGATTTCCCCCGTCAAAATCGCGGCGGGAAGCGCGAACGGCGACGAAATCGGCAGATAATACGACGCAGTTACTATTGCTTGCAAAACCGCGTTTTCCCCCGAGTCTCCGCCGAAAAACGCAGGAATGTACGCCAAATAAAACCCGAGGCTCGCGACTAACTGCAGGGGCTGTGACGCTGTCTGCAAATCTTCGATTTTATTGACACTCGCGCCGATTAGCGCGGAAATCAGCGAAAAGAACAAGAATCCCAGCAGGAATATAACCACAATCGCGAAAATATTTGACGCGCTGAACCCCGCAAGAGTCGCGTCTAATTCCGCACCCACTGCCATCAGATTAGGGTCGGCCGTTTCAACCACCCCGGTGATTTCGCCGATTACTCCGAATGGTGCGGTCGCGACGAAAATTAAGGCAGTCGTGCCGCCAACAACCACAACAATCGACATGACTACAAGCACTGACGCCAATACTTTGCCGATTACCACTGCAAGGGGCTGAATCGAAGTCAATAACAGTTCCATGACTCGTGAGGACTTCTCCGTCGCGATTGTCTGCGCTGTCATTCCGCCGTAGATTATAAGAAGCAAAAGCAGTATAATCGGGAAAATCGCCATCAGTACCATTGCGATTACCTCGCCTATTTCGCTTTTCGGGTCTTCCCCGCCGACGTTGACTGTGGAATGAATATGTGCGTTCGCTAAGGGCACATCATCAGGCTCAACCCCAAGGTTGATTAAGTTCGCAGAACGAAGCAAGCCTTCAAGTCTGGCGATTAGCGCGAAACAATCTGAACTGCCGATTAACTCCGTGCTTTCCGGGCGTGATACTGCAATTTCGAAGCCGAATTCGGCGCGTGTTATGACCGCCAGTACTGTCGCTTCATCGCTTTCAGTCACTCTGCTTGAATAAGCCGACAAATCCGCCGACGCTTCAATCAGCTCGTATTCTATACCTATGCTGTCAAAATCCACGTCTAATCCCGATTCGTTGACAATCAACACATGGCGGATTTTGAATTCAATCACGTTGCCGTGTTCGTCTAACTCCGGTTCGCTCCGAAGAATCACGGGCAGGAAGTTAGCTAAGCTAATCATAATCCCGAAAATAAGGATTGTTACAAGGGTTCCTGTAATGAATGTTTTAGCCTTGACAGTCTGTACAAAAGTAAACCACATGACTTTCTGCCAGCCCTTAGCTTCTAACTTGCGCCCTTGTTTGGCTTTACCCCGCACAGTCCTCACCCCCTTTAATGATGCTTTCCCCTGTGATTTTCTCAACGAAAATCTCATGAAGGCTCGGTTCGCGGAGCTCGAACTTCACAAGCCCGATTCGCGCCGCGACTATTTTGCGCAGAAGTTCCCCTGCCAACTCTTCGCTTGTAAGCTTGAAGTCAATCCCGTTAGGCGACTGGGACAGCGGCTCAAGCCCGATTTCTTTCGCGAAGGGCAAGATGTTCTTGTCCGCTTTGACAGACAGGTTCACCCGCCCGTAGCCCCGCTTGATTTCGTTCAGGTTGCCTTGCAGAACTACGTCGCCGCGATTCATAATCACGATGTTCTCACAGAACTCTTCCACTGTTGACATTTGATGGCTCGACATGATGATATATTTATGTTTTGCAATCTGTTCGCGGATTATGCTTTTGAACAAGTCCGCGTTCACCGGGTCTAATCCCGACATTGGCTCGTCAAGAACTAACAGCTCCGGGTCGGACACCATTGCCGCCGCAAACTGGACTTTCTGTTGATTTCCCTTCGACAGCTTGTCGGCGGTTTTCCCGCGGTGTTCGTCAAGCCCGAGCCTCTCGAACCAGTAGTCAATCGCTGTGTTGGCAGCTTGCCTGCTCATTCCTTTGAGCTGCGCGAAATGCCGCATCTGCTCTATGATGTTGTATTTTGGGTACAGCCCCCGCTCTTCCGCTAAATACCCGATGTTCTCGTTGACGACGTTAAGGGGACGCTCGTTCCAGAGAACGTCGCCGCTTTCTTTCGCAAGCATTCCGAGAATAACGCGGATTGCCGTTGTCTTCCCTGCGCCGTTTGTTCCGAGAAGCGCGAACACCCCCGGCCGCTCAATCGCGAAGGAGAGCTGCTTGACGGCGTAGTAGTCGCCGTATTTTTTACGCACGTTTTTTACTTGCAACATAGCCTAAGAATTTCCTTCCCGCGCTTTCTTATATGAATTAAACTCTTCCATGACTTCTTTAACATCGTCTCTTTCCATTTTCGCCCTCGCTTTGGCAATCAGCAAATCCACATCTTTTGGAAAATGCTTTGCGATTAACAATGCCATGAGCAAGTCCTTCTCCGTGTGTCTGGTATCAATTTGCGCCATTATTATTTCCTCCGTCAAAATTATAGTTATTCTTTAGCATACCACAATTTCACAGAAATGTCAATCTTTTTTTGAAATGTATTTTCTTTACATTTACTTTACATAATCTTAACCAAAATTTTTCACAATTGTGCAAGTTCAACAAAAAAGAGGTGCTAATATTGGTTATTTTGCCTATAGAAATTTCCGCGAATAAATGTTATTATAAAAGATAGGTAAATCTGCTTTCGAAAAATCGGAAGCTCAATTAGTAAAGGAGAATACTTATGGCAAAGAAAAGAATCCTGTCGCTGTTACTCGCGTTCACGATGATGCTCAGCATTATCCCGATGGTAACAGTACAAGTTGCGGCGAACACTGTGAACGTCGCGCTTGAAATCGAGTTCATTGATGACTCACCGCCGTCTTATTGGACGGAGCGTACTGTTCGCGGTACGCCGGTTGCAGTTGCCGGAGACGGTTCGGTAACGCTGACTATTCCTGCCGCTACAGCGGCGCAAATCGGCTCTTTCCCGATTACCGGTGTCCGCATCGTTCAAACCGACGCGGGTGCTGCCCCTGCCGCATTTGCCGACACGTTGGTTCAATTGTCGAGCATTACAATCGGCACGACTAACTTCACCGTAAGAGCCGCAGGTACGCAACAGACTCTGTTGGCGACTTGGGCACCTCACATCGGGCGTGTATTCGTTCCTCTGTGGGACGGTTTCCACGCTGATTCTCGCCATTTGACAGGCGGAACAAACGCCCCGATTGGCGGTTGTAACGAATGGTATCAAGCTACGGGTTGTTGCTCGGCTTCGAATACCGCTAACTGCCCCGCCAGAGGAAGTGCGATTACCACTTCTGCGGCGGCAGGCGTTACTATGACTTTCACTGTCGGTGGTGCAGGTGCAGGCCCCGGACCGGGACCGAACCCTCCTCCTCCGCCTCCTCCTCCTCCGCCGCCTGCAGGCGACGGGCTTAATGTGCAACTTCGCGCACGTTTGATTGGCGCGGAAGGCAACACATCGGCTGAACCTTGGCTTTGGGGTAATGACTCGAGCCCGCAAGTCCCTGCATACCCTGCAGCACCGGACTTCGCGCTGACTGTTGACTATCTCATCAGTAATACCGTAACCATTCCCGCGACGGGCGGAACGGGCTTACAGGCGACTATTCAAGTTCCTGCGAATTATCAGGCAAGCCGTGTTTTGACTCACCTTATGATTCAAACAGCGGGAATCACCACCAACAACTGGGCGCCTCCGGGAACTGCACGGGCCCCTGCTGCCTTCGACGGCGCGATGATTGAAGTTACAGGCTTCTCTGTAGGCGGCAACAGCTCAATCGCTGTTTCGGCGGGTGCCAGCGACTATTTCATCATGAATAACGTCGCAGACCCGAGCTTCTCTCAAATGGAAGGTCATGCGTACTTCGGCATTTGGAACGCTTTCGATGCTCCGAGCCAACGCTTGACAGGATTCTCGAGCTTTGACAACCTTGCGGCTAATCCTGACGTGCAAGGACAAGGCGCGGGCGTATTCGGTTCTGCTCCTACGACTATGACTGTTACTTTTAATGTAACAACTCAAGGGGACACCAACATTGACATCGTATGCAGAAACGCATACCCTTGCCCCGTTGATAACTGCCAGAACGCAGCTTGCCGCGTTCCGCAACAGCCTACGGGCGGCGTTCATGATGTAGTTCTCATGGCGCGTTCTGCAAGCACATGGACTAACTACACAAGCTTGCCCGTAAGCATTAACTCTACAGGCAACTACTCTGTTGCGCTTGCGTTCCCTGCGGCAGACGTTCCTGAGTGGGGCGGCGCAGCAATGCCGATTACCAACCTCGTAGACCTTATGATTGCCTCTCGCGGAATGACTTTCGGGCAATCAGGGCCGATTACTACAGGTGCGACTCGTCCTCCTGCAGCTTGGGGAGAATTCCCTTACCCGCAACTCACCATTACAAGCGTGCGGATTAACGAACAGAATGTTCCGCTGAACGCTGCTATGGCAACAGGCGACCTCCAGTCTCTTGCGGCTGAAGCGGGTCAAGCACCTAACCCGACTGCGGGCTATGTAAGCGCGCAAATCTGGAACGGATACCACTACCCCGGATTTACGACGGGTAACGTGAACAATCAAGCGGCACACAGTGCAGGTCAAGCACTTTCGACTTCGAACTCTGTTCAACTCTTCGAATGGGACGCGGACTTAGGCATGGAAGGCGACCCTCACGGATTTGCATTCCCGATGCCTGCTGCAAGCGGCCCGAACCACATCATTGAAGTTACTTTCACTACTTCAGCGGGCGGCGATGCGCCTCCTCCTCCGACTTGTGCGAACGCTTTCCCTTGTTCTGTTCCTAACTGCCAAAATGCGGCTTGTCAACCGGGTTCGGGCAACCCCGGGCAAGGTTCGGGTGTTGTAAGCACCGAGAACAACGCACCTGCAGTATCTATTGAACTTGCAGGAAGAACAACAGTATGGTCATACAACGTTCTTCGCGGAACTCCTGTATCTGTTACAGGGAACGGCGTTTATAACGCGGCACTCACGACTCTTGAAAACCTCACATTCGTTGGTCTTGCGCTGAGAAGTGCGGGGGCGGGTTCTGACGGCGACGGCAACTATGAAGCTGTCGGAACGTCTGTGGCTCTTCCTGAAGCATATCTTAATGCGATGGTAACGATTAACTCTGTTACTCTCACAGGCGCAAGCGGAACGGTTACTCTGCAAAACAACACAGGAATTGACTTCTACTCACACCAATGGCCGGGCGGCGATAACCCTCTTGCAGGGCGTTCGAACATGGCTCTGTGGAATGCGTGGGACACTCCCTCACAACGCTTAGTGCTTTCAGGCGCGCTCAGCCAAGTTTGGGCGGGCGGCGGAACAGCCCCTGACTGGAATCACACGCAAGACCCTGCAGCAGTATTCCCTGCGGGAACAACTGCGATTACCGTACAGTTCACAGTCAGCGGAATCGGCAGCGGTGTTACTCCTCCTCCACCCCCTCCTGCGAACAGCGGCGGCAGATGGGTGCAACTTGTAGTTCGCTACCCTTGGTCAGTCGTTAAAGGCGAGCCCATTCAACTTCCCGCAGAACAAGACGGACAACACACTGTAAGTGTAAATGTTCCCGGAGGATTGGCGACTCAGTTCGTACAAGTCGCGATTATGACTGTAGGCGGTGAGTTTGACTCGGCGTATCAGTGCTGTCCTCTCGGGACAGGTTCGAGCGGCGGTTGCGGAGATTGCTCAGGCTGCCGTCCTTTCAGGCACTTGGAAAAACCCCCTGCTCACTGGAGCGAAGGTGAAGGCGCGTTCATGAGCATTGACAGCGTTACAATCAACGGTACTATTAACGCAAAACCCAACAGAGTTAATCCCGACAGCCTTGTTGCACAAGGTTTCGGGCCGACTGAAGGTTACGTGTTCTTCCCGCTGTGGAATTCATGGCATGATGAACACAGAAACTTACAGGGAACACGCATTCCTAACCCCGACGGCGACGACCCTGCACGGGAAGACATTTCTTGGGACACACCGATTACTTCCATGAGCGTTACTTTCACCATCGAGGGTGCCGCTATAGTAGACACTGTTGACAAATCTAACTTGGTTACAGCGATTACTGCTATGGATGCAGCTCTCGCGCAAACCACCGAGTCTGCTAACGGTGCAGGTGTAACCACTGCATTCTGGGCGACTGCTGATGTTATGAACACTATGCGTGCTGCAATCGCAGCGGCGAAAGCAGTGAATGACAACGCGGCAGCTACTCAAGAGCAGGTTGACGCAGCAAGAGCAACGGCACTTCAAGCAACTGCTGTCTTCAACGGCGCAAGAAGTACCCCCGGCGGCAACACCAACATCACCGACCGCACTAATCCCGAGTTCTGGCGCGCAAGTGCCTTGGTAACACAAGCGTCGCGTACGGCTTGGGAAGCGAACAATGCTACTAAGGCTAATATCAACGACGCATTGCAAATTCTGCGTTCAATCATCGGGCTGGACAACGAAATTACAAGCTCAGACATTTCTAAAGCAGCTTCGAACATCGTTACCACAGGTGCCCCCACAATGCCGAATATCAACGACGGATTGCAAATTCTCCGTTCGATTATCGGACTCGATAACCAAATTAAAGCTCCCGGTGGCGGGAGTACCCCCCCCCCGTCTGCTTAATGAATCCTGACACCTGCCCGATTGTAAATTGTACCACCTGCCCGACTGCTCCACCACCACCCCCGACTTGTACGGGAGTAGCGGCGACTTGCACAGTCCCCAGTTGTACAGCTTGCACACAGCAGAATGTCAATAACGCGCCGCAGCATATGCAGCGCGACGCAAAAGAAATCGTCGCGGCTATGGGTATGGGTTGGAACTTAGGAAACACCTTCGACTCATACCACCGCGTTTCCTCGCAACGGGACGGGGCAGGTTACGCAATCGGTGAGGACGTTACGCGCTTAGAAACCATGTGGCTCTCGGGCTCCGGCGACGCGACGACCCTCACGCTAATCAAGCGGCTCAAGGAACTCGGCTTCGAAACAATCCGTATTCCTGTAACCTGGCACAGAGTCGCGGACCCCGATAATAACTGGACCATTTGGACGCCTTACATGGACAGAGTTCATGAAGTTGTCAAAATGGCTTATGATGAGGGAATGTACGTTGTCCTCAACGTGCATCATGACGATTATGTCATGCGATACTCGAGCGGGCCTGCGCGGAATGTTAGCGAAACAGCAGGGCAAATCAATGCTGTTGACCGCGCCCAAACCGAACTTGTTCACAGACGTTTCTGGGAGCAAATCAGCACAAGATTCGCCGCTTTCGGCGAGCGGTTGATTTTCGAAGGTCTTAACGAGCCTCGCACAATCGACAGCCCCGCAGAGTGGACCGGCGGAACATCTCACGAGCGTGAGTTCATCAACGAGCTTAATCAGCTTTTTGTTGACACGGTTCGCGCTACAGGCGGAAACAACAAGTGGAGAACGCTCATGCTGCCGACTTATGCAGCTTCAGCGGCGTTGAACCCTCTGCGCACTTTCGAGAAACCCGAAGACGAAGTTGAAAATCGCTTAGCCTTATCACTCCACGCCTATTCGCCCTTCTCTTGGGCACATGACGGTTGGGGAGCGTATGCAGGCTGGAAAAGCGCACTCGAAGCTGACTTCAACCGCATTCAGACACGTGCAGGGAATCTCAATATGCCCGTAGTTCTCGGCGAGTGGGGTTCGGTGAACAACATCAACAACGTGGACAATACTTCGGCTGCTCAGCGTGCTACTCATGCGCGGGATTATGTGTTCATGGCGGTTTCTCGCGGAATGGCACCGATTTGGTGGGATAACGCGAACCAACTCGGACGAAATGAGCAACACCCCATCTCAACCCACGGCTTTGGGCTGATTGCACGAGCAGCACCTCACAACCCCTTCTATGCGGAAATTGTTACGGGAATGAGTGACGGCTTAGCTCTTGCGCGAAGCGGCGGCCAATTGCCGGGATAGCGTTTACAAATCAAGAAACTGCGGTGGTTATACCACCGCAGTTTCTGTGTAAGTAAACATCGTTATATTCCTTAGCTTTGCTGTCGTTCTTGTGCAGTTCGATTCCTCAAGCGACGCTCGTCGGCAGAGCCGCCGATACTGTCGCTCTCGTTTTGCTTAACAGCAGCAGTCGTTGTTTCTGCGGCAGCCGCATCCACATTCGTTGTTCCCGCCGAATCCGCCGCAGCAGAAGAGCAGAATGAGGATAATCCAGCAGCAGTTACCATTGTTACCAAACATTGTTCTTTCCTCCTTGTAAGTATTTATGAAACGTTTCATGCTACACTATATGCCGTCGCGGTATTTTTGACACTGTTTTTTGAAAAAATTTGCGAAAAAAATGCAAAAAATCGAAATTTTCCTTGACAAACGTGATAAAATATAGTATGATAGATAATGTATACTTGTGTCAATCAGATATTTTGAGTTTTTGAAAGGAAGGAGGGTAAAAGTTTGTATTTCGGAAGCATAAAATTCTTCAAACACTTAATAGTCATTGCTCTCGCACTGGTGCTTTCGGCTTTAGGGCTGATGGTCGTTTTCCTCAGTATCGAGAATAACAGCCTGCGCGAACAAATCGCCGCTTATGAGAACGGCGGCAACCCGCCCGCTTCCCCGACCGATTCGCAGAACCCTGACGGCACGAAAGACGGCGATTCTTCCGATAATTCGGGCGAAATCACCGACGAGCCCACTCCCGAGCCGCCAACGCCCGAGCTTGTGTGGCCTCCGCTGCCGTCGGGGAATTACGGGCAGCTCTTCCCCTCACTCTACGCACAAGTTGCCCCTTGGGAAATCCGGCACACCCCGGAACAGGCGAATTATGTCTATTTCACTTTTGATGACGGCCCGAACCACATGACTAATTCTATCCTCAATCATTTGAGCAACACAGGCACCCACGCTACGTTTTTTGTAATCCCCCGTGAGTCCACCGCATCGATTATGCAGAAAATTCGCGACGAAGGGCACGCAATCGGCGTTCACAGCTACAGCCACTCACTGGGGGAGATTTACGCAAGCGTCGAGGCTTTTCTTGAGGATTTCGACAAGGCGCGAAATCTGATTTATGAGCAGACCGGAATTTTGTCTGACTTTTTTCGCTTCCCGGGCGGAAGCAAGAACGAGTATAACGAGGCGACTCGTGCAGATATAATCGCGGAAATGCACAGGCGCGGATTTGTCTACTTCGACTGGAATGTAGACAGCAACGATGTTCGCAGAGCGTCTTATGACACCATGCGCCGTGAAGTTCGCCTTGATATTGCCGAGAACCATGAGGCGGGCAATCGCTCAATCGTGCTTTTTCATGACGCTGCCGACTTCACGTCATGGGTAGTCGGCGATTTAATCGAGCTAATCAAAGCAAGCCCCACAGGGTATGAGTTTAAGACCCTGTGTCATAATACAAGACCACATATGTGGTGAGCAAAGCAAGAGAAGAGCGATTCCGCCGCAGAAGCGGCTCTGCCGCTTCGTAGGCGGATAGCTTGACAGCATAGCAAAAGAAGAGATAAGCAAGAGAAGAGCGATTCCGCCGCAGAAGCGGCTCTGCCGCTTCGTAGGCGGATAGCTTGACAGCATAGCAAAAGAAGAGATAAGCAAAGGAAAGTAAAATCTTATGATGGGAATAAAAGAAAACTTCACAAATGCAGTGAAAGAGCTTGCAGGGTTCGGGGACAAAAAAGCGGACAACCCGCCCGTAGTTCCGAATGAAAGCGATGTTCGCCCTGAAGCACCGCCCATTGCTGCCGCCGCACCGCTCCCCGTGAATACGGTGGACGAGCTTAAACGCAGTGTATATGACGATGGCGCGGGATTCGGCAGTGAACGCGAAATCAGCTTGGAGACGGACGAGGACATGACGGCGACTGTTCGCCCGATGCCGCGTACCGCCGCTCAGGACACATACCCCGGCGGTTCGCCGCCTGTGTCGCTGTTCGGTGCGCCTCCTCCTCCTGCACCTGCACCTGCACCTGCACCGACGCCCGAGGCAGCACCTTTCGGGATTTTCGGCGCGGACGCTCCACCCCCGGCTCCTGAAACGCCGCCCCCAGCAGCGAGCTTTTCTGCCCCTGAGCCGACCCCTGAGCCTGCTCCTCCTCCTTCTGCAGTGGCTGTACCCCCTGCGTTTGCGTCACCACCTCCTTTTGCGCCGCCTCCTGCGGCTGCTGTCCCCCCTGCGTTCCAGTCGCCTCCGCCTTTTGCGCAATCGTCGAACGCTTTTTCGTCTCCACCTCCGCCCCCGCCGAGGGCTATGTCGGCTATGCCTGTTACTGCCGCTCCGAGAAGCGGCGACAGCGACAATGAACTCACCGTTATTTCGCGGAACACAATGGTTGACGGAAATATCCGCTCTTTCGCGGATATGAGCATCGACGGCGACATCAAGGGCGACGTGGAGACGACAAAGAATATCGACCTCAATGGCAAGATTATCGGGAATATCGCGTGTAATAACGCCATGATGCACACGAGCCAAGTGCAGGGCAACATTCGTATGAAAGGCAACGTCAGCATGAAGCGCGACACCCTTCTGATTGGCGACCTCATGTCTACTTATGCGGAGGTCAACGGCAAGGTTAAGGGCAACCTCGACGTGGTGGGACAGGCGGACTTGCGCGGCGACGCTGTCGTTTTCGGCGACATCAGCGCGTCTACGATTACTGTCGAGAACGGTGCGATTATTCAAGGATACGTCAGCACGACTTTCCTCAACAAAGAAGAGAGCCGCAACCTCTTCCCCGATACGGTCATCATCGACGAAACTGCAGCGCGTTATTAAGATATGTAAAAAAGCAACCGCGTTCGCGGTTGCTTTTTGCAAATTATTCATCATCTTCGCGACGTGCTTTCTTCGCCATCGACAAGACTGCCAAGGCAGACACAATCGTCATTCCCGTAGCCGTGAGGATATTCGAACCGTCTGTCTGCGGATTTCCCGCGTTTCCTTGCCCTGCTTCCGGCTGCTTCTCGGCTTCGTTCACGAGTTCGCCGCCTTGCTGCCCTTGAGGCTCGCCTACCTCCTGTGTTTCATGAGGCTGCTGCTCTTCATGCCCGGCTTCGGGAGCGTGCTGCCCCTCGCCCTGCTCCTGTGGAACTTGCTGCTCTTCATCTTCGCCCTCGTTTTCGGGAGCGTGCTGCCCCTCATTTTCGAGTTCATTTTCGAGTTCGCCGCTGTTATCAGGCGTTTCGTCGGCCTGTGTGATATTATTGCTGTAGACACCCTCTCCGAGAATAGCACCATTGCGGCTTCGCAGTTCCACCGAATATGTGCCGTGGATTGCGTCGTTCTCTGTAGACAGTGCCACTTCAAAGAAATCATCTTGGGAAACGCCGCCCGTAACCGAAACGCTGACTATCAGCCCGTCGTTGAGATCGTGATTGCGCGAAACCCACCCCGTCGTTCCCGAGTTGTACGCAAGTTGAACAACAGCGGGTTCGTGGTTCTGCAAATCTTCGAACTTGATATAAAACTTGACTGAAGCGATTTGCGTCGTATCAATGGGAGAGTGCGGCGAATCAGGACCAAAGAAACGATAGCCTGTATAGGTGTGCGGTGTAATCGCGATGTCACGGTTTGAGCCCGCAAACTCGATTGCGCCTGTCGGAAGAATCAGCATAGACGCGATAATCAGTGCCGCTATGAGAGCGGCGGTTATTTTTGTAAACATATGAACCCTCCATCTTAAATAAAGCTGTCCGCCTGAGAAGCGGCGGAATCGCTCTTCTTTTGCGCTGTCAAGCTATCCGCCTATGAAGCGGCAGAGCCGCTTCTGCGGCGGAATCGCTCTTCTTTTGCGCTGTCAAGCTATCCGCCTATGAAGCGGCAGAGCCGCTTCTGCGGCGGAATCGCTCTTCTTTTGCGCTGTCA